>CAXUBM010000179.1:0-4829 GCA_964249235.1 uncultured Acetobacteraceae bacterium
GCGGCGGAGCCTGCCCGGGCGGCGCGCGCGGGCGGGGCGCCGGGCGGTCGCGCTGGCACGCGAGGCGGTCCGATCGGCGCCCCGCCGCGGTCACTTCTTGCCGCTGGAGGCGAGCTTGGCGATCAGATCGACCTCGGCCGTGCGGTAGGGCTTGCCGTGCGGGTGGAAGACGTCGTGGTGCCACGGCGACGGCGTTTCCGAAGCATAGGGCTGCACGGTCGTGTTGCCGCCGGCCGGCGGCGGGTTGCCCGATGGCAGGAGGACGACCTGATAGTCGGTCTGGTTCAGGCCGGCATAGTCGGAGGCGGCGGCGTAGGGGTGCTGCCAGGAATCCCAGGTGATGATCGTCTGCGTCTTGCCGCTGACCAGTCCCCAGTTGATCGCCATCACGCCCTCGTCGTAGGCGATCGGCAGGGAGAGATCGAAGAGGCTGCCGGCGTCGCGGGCCATGTATTCGGAGCAGAGGACCGGCCGGCCATACTGCTTGAGCTGGGTGATGGCGGTCCGGAAGGATTCGGGAAAGCCGTAATTGTGGAAGGTGAAGACGTCGGACTGCTCGAACTGGACGAGCTGGGTCGGGTTGAACTTGTCCGGCGCCGCGAAGCTGCCGGCCCAGAGCGGGCTGGTCAGCGGCTGGCTGGGCGAGGCGGTTCGGGCGGCGGCGAAGATTTGCGGGAGCAGCGCGGTGACGAGCTCGACCTTGTTCTTGGGCTCGAGAAAGCCGTAGCTGTTGCCGTTGGTGTTGTCGGGCTCGTTCCAGATGTCCCACAGGACCACGCGCGGGTCGTTGGCGAAGGCGCCGACGACCGCCTTCGTGTAGCTGATCAGGCCGGGGTAGGTCGAGCTGTCGGTCAGGGCGTCGGCGCCGGGCGCCTGCACCCATTGCGAGTTGTGGATGCCGGGCACGGGCGCGGGCTGCGTGCCGAGCTTGGGGAACGGATTCCAGCAGCTGTCGAAGAGCACCAGCATGGTGCCGATGCCGTGCGCGTTGGCGATCGACAGGTAGGTGTCGAGGCGGGACAGGAATCCGCTCGCGTCCTGCTGATAGAGGAGGTTGTGCAGGAAGACGCGCATGACGTTCATGCCGATCTCGGCCGCCCAGCCGAGCTCGCGGTCGATGGTGGCGGTGTCGAAGCTGTCGGCCTGGAACATCTCGAGCTGGTTGGCGGCGGTGGAGGGCACGAAGTTCGCGCCGACCAGCCACGGCTGTTTGGCATACCAGGCGTTGGCGGCGGCCGCCGTCCAGCGACTGGTCGGGGTGGCGGCGTTGCCGGTTCCGGAGAGAAGGGCGGCGCCAGCGGCGCCGGCGAGCAGGGCTCGCCGTTCGATGTCGGTCATGTGTCCTCCCGTTCGTTTTGGCGCCGCGATCGCGAACGCAGCGTCACGATGCCGACCCCGCGAGGAGAGGCAAGGGCACGGCGAGCGCGTCAGCGCCGCTCACGCCGAAGTTGATCGGCGCGCCACCGTCAGTGACCGCCGCCGCGGCCGCCGCCCTTGCTGGGGGCGAAGAGGAAGCAGAGCGGGGTGACGATGAAGGAGAGAATGGCGACCATGCTGAAGACGTCGTTGTAGGCGAGGATCTGCGCCTGGTTGCGAAAGGTCGTGTAGGCCTGGTGGGTGGCGGCGGAGTCGAGCAGGCCTGAGGCGGTGCCGGCGGACTGGTAGACGCGGCGGTAGGCGTCGACGAGGTTGTTGTATTGGTAGCGGAACGGCGTCGCCCAGTGCGCGAGGTAGGCTTCGCGGATCTGGGTGCGTTCGGTGACCTGGCTGTTGGCGATCGAGATGCCGATGGCGCCGATGACGTTGCGGCCCATGGTGAAGAGCGCCGAGGCGTCGCCGTTCAGCTCGCGGGGGATCGTCGAGTAGGCGATGGTGCTGATCGGCACGAACAGAAAGGCGAGGCCGACGGTCTGGGCGGCGCGGATGTAGACGAGCGAGCGGAAGTCGATCTGGGGTTCGAGGCTGCTCGAGTAGAGCATGGACAGGCCGGTGAGAAAGAAGCCGGTGGCGATGAGGAATCGGGTCTGCACGCGCGGCAGGAGGCGGCCGACGAAGGGGATCAGCGCGATGATGACGAGGGCGCCGGGGGAAAGGATCAGGCCGGCGAGGATCGCGTTGTAGCCGAGCACCTGTTGGGCGAACTGGGGGATCACGACGGCGGCGGCGTAGAGGGTGAAGCCCAGGGCCGAGATGGCGATGAAGCCGGTGGCGAAATTGCGATCGGTGAGCACGCGCAGGTCGACGATCGGGCGCTTGGCCTGGAGCAGCCAGCCGATGGCGGCGAGGATGCCGAGCGTGGCAAGGATGGCCATCAGGCGGATGAAGCCGGAGCCGAACCAGTCGTCGTCCTCGCCGCGGTCGACCATGACCTCGAGGCAGCCGAGGCCGAGCGTGATGAAGGACAGGCCGATGACGTCGAGGCCGGGGTTCTTCTGGCGCTTGGCCCAGGGCGGGTCCTCGACCAGGGTGGCGACCATGAAGGTGGCGAAGATGCCGATCGGGACGTTGAGGAAGAACACCCAGCGCCAGTTGTAGTCGAACGTCAGGTAGCCGCCGATGGTGGGGCCGAGCACGGGGGCGACCACGGTGGCGATGGCGGTCAGGCCGAAGGCGGCGCCGCGACGCGCGGGCGGGAAGGTGTCGAGGATGATCGATTGCTGGTTGGGCTGCAGGCCGCCGCCGAAGAAGCCCTGCAGGAGGCGGAAGATGATCAGCTCGGGCAGGTTGGTGGCGATGCCGCACAGGAACGAGCAGACGGTGAACATCGAGATGCAGATCATGAAATAGAGTTTTCGCCCCAGCACGCGGGCCAGGTAGCCGGACACGGTGAGCACGATGCCGTTGGCGGCGAGGTAGGAGGTGAGCGTCCAGGTGCTGTCGTCGTAGGAGGAGGCGAGGTCGCCGGCGATGTAGGGCAGCGAGACGTTGACGATGGTGGTGTCGAGCACCTCCATGAAGGCGGCGAGCGTCACCACCACGGCGATCAGCCAGGGGTTGGCGCGCGGCTTCCAGTTCTGGCGGTCGGCGGAGCCGCTCATCGGGCAGCCATCATCGTGACGCGACCGGGGTGGCCTGGCCGTTGTCGTTGTTGCGAGGGGTGGCGGGCCTGGTGCCGATATGGACGGTGGGCTCGACGGACAGGCCGATCGGCAGCGGGATGTTGGGGTCGAGGCCGCCGTCGATGAGGATCTTGACGGGCACGCGCTGGACGATCTTGACGAAGTTGCCGGTGGCGTTCTCGGGCGGGAAGGCGCTGAACTGGCCGCCGGAGCCGAGCTGGATGCTGTCGACGTGGCCCTTGAGGTGCAGCTGCGGGTAGGCGTCGACGTTGACGTCGACGAGCTGGCCGGCCGCCATCGCGGTGAGCTGGGTTTCCTTGAAGTTGGCGGTGATCCAGATCTCGGGCTGGACGATGGCGAACAGGTTCTGGCCGGTGTTGACGTAGTTGCCCTGCTCGACGTTGCGCTGGGCGATCCAGCCGTCGTGGGGGGCGCGGATCACCGTCCAGCCGAGATTGAGCCTGGCCTGGGCGAGCTGGGCCTGGGCGATGTCGAGCGCCCCGCTCTGCTGCTGGATGCGGGTGGTCTGCACGCCGATGTTGGCCTTGACCGGGGTCGCCTGCTCGATCTGGGCCTGGGCGACGGCGACCGCGCCACGCGCCTCCTGCAGCGCGGCGGTGGACTGGTCGACGGCCTGCTGGGTGGTGGCGGCGCGGGCGATGCCGTGCTGGCGCTTGTAGTCGGTCTCGGCCTGGAATTCCTGGCCCTGGCTCTGCAGGAGCTGGCCCTTGGCCAGGGCGAGCTGGGCGGGGAAGTTCTTCTTGGCGACCTCGACGGAGTATTTGGAGCCTTCGAGCTGGCCCTCGGCCTGGACGACCTGGGCCTGGTCCTGGTCGAAGACGGCCTGGTAGTTGCGCGGGTCGATGCGGGCCAGGATCTGGCCCTCATGGACGAACTGGTTGTCGTTGACGTCGAGCTCGGTGATGTAGCCGGCGACGTGCGGGGCGATGTTGACGACGCGGCCGGCGGTGTAGGCATCGTCGGTCGTCAGCTTGCCGCGGGTGGTGAGGTAGAGATAGAAGCCGCCGCCGACGAAGGCGATCAGGATGACGACCAGGCCGAGCCGGACAAACGGGCGGGACCTGGCGCGCTGACGCTCCCGTTCCTGCTCCTGCTTCTTCTGCCCGTCGTCCTGCTGGTCCCCGTCCTGCTTGTCCGCGTCCTTCTGGTCCGCGCCCTTCTGGTCGGCGGCCTTCCCGCCTTGATCCTTGCCGCTGTCCTGACCCTGCCGCTGGCTCTGGTCTCCCTCGGAAGGGGCGCCGTCGGCGCCGGACGTGTTGCTGTCGTCGTCCGCCATAGATCTGCCCACTCCGCGCTGACCGACCGGTTCGGTCACTCGTTTGGCACGTCCCGCCGGTCACGGCAAACCCGGCGGGTGCAGGCGTGGCCGCGGGCGTTCGAAGGACAGGCGGCCGTTCTTCAAGCCCCAGAGCGGCTGGGCGAGGGTCGCGACGGCGGACGCGGGGTCCGCCGCGTCGAGCACCACCAGGTCGGCGGGGTGGCCGACGGCGATGCCGTAGTCGGGCAGGCGCAGGAGGCGGGCGGCGTCGGTGGTGACCATGTCGAGGCAGGCGGCCAGATCCTCGGGCCGGCCGACATGGGCGACGTTGGCGTAGAGGTTGGCCATGCGGATCAGGGACGCGTCGCCATAGGGGGTGAACGGGTTGAGCACGTTGTTGGTGGCGACCGAGCAGGTGACGCCGTGGCGGCGCAGGCGCGCGGCGTCGACCACGCCGCCTCGGCGCATTTCTCCTTCCTCATCGCGCTGCC
>CAXUBM010000180.1:0-1656 GCA_964249235.1 uncultured Acetobacteraceae bacterium
GCGTCCCCGGGGCGGGCCGTTCGGCGACGGCGCCGGCGACGCGGACGGCGGCGGCATCGGCGGCGCAGTGAATGCGGTGGCCGCGCTCGTGCAGCCGCACGCACAGCGTCGTCATCGCCGTCTCGCCGATCGTGCCGGCGGCGATCGCCTCGGGCGGCAGCAGGGTACGCAGCAGATCGGTGCGGATCAGCACCGCTTCATGCGACAGGGCGTGCACGTCGCGGCCCCTGGCGAAGTCCGGCAGGGCGGGTGAGAGGCCGGTGCCGACCAGCTCGACCGTGCCGTCGCTGCCGATCGCCCGTCCCGCCTCCTCGAGCCGGCCGTTGGAGCCGACCAGCTTGGGTCCGACCGCGCCGACCGCGGGTTCGGCGCGCAGGCAAGCGAGGAGGCGCGACAGCGTGTTCTCGGGCAGCCACAGCGTGGGCGAGAACAACAGGGTGAAGGGGGCACGCAGGCCCGCCAGCGCATCGGCCGGCGGCTTCGCCTCGACGACCTCCAGCTTCACGCCCGACCGCGCCAGCGAGCGCAGGCAGACGCCGGCGGCCCGGCCGTGCGTCAGCACCGAGACGAGCGGCGCGTCCGTGCGCTCCAGCCTCGGTGCGCCGGCGGCCTCGGGCGGTTTCGGCACCTCGGCGGCGCTCGTCGCGCGGGCGCGGGCGCGTTCGGCGTGGCTCGCCTCGATGGCGCGGTATCGGCCGCCATGGCCTTCGGGGTCGCTGCCGAAGCGGGCCCGCGCCGGCCGGGGACGCCTGTGCAGCGGCGCGCGCTGGCGGTTTTCGTGCTGGCCGTAGACAAGGAAGTGGCGCAGCGGCGCCAGCTTGGCGTCGCGAATGTCCGGGTAGCGCTCGAGATACCAGTCGCTGTCGAACTCCGGTCCGGGCGACTCGCCGCGCGCATCGCCGAGCAGGACGAAGTGGCGCAGTGCCGCGAGCGGCGTCTGCGGCCGCGTCGTGTCCTGCTGGCGATACCAGGCCAGGTCGAGGAAAGGGTTCGGCGTCAGGCCGCGTTCGATGCCGACGGTCAGGTAGTGGCGCAGCGGCGAGCCGATGACGGCGATCTCCTCGCCGGTCTGGGCGAGGTAGTGGGCGACCGAGAAATAGGGGCTCGGGTCGTGCAGGCCGCGATGCAGCAGCTCGGCCAGCGCCTCGTCCGGATGCGGGTTGTTGACGATCTCGGCGCCGCGTTCGCGGATGAAGGCGAGCTCGATCAGCGGATGCGGATCGTAGCCCTTGGCCAATCCCGCGCGCAGCAGGTGCAGCAGCGGGTCCCGATCCTGGGCGCGCAGCTCGGAATGACGGCCGAGATAGAAGATCGGATCGAAGAAGGGCGTCAGCAACGGCCGTTCCAGCGGCGGGTGCGCGAGATAAATCTCGACCGTGGCCGGGTCCTCGCGCGGACCGCCGAGAGCGGCGATGTAGCTTTTCTCGTCGATCAGCGGCGAGGAGAAGGTGCGCGCCATCGCCCGGCGCTCCATCGGATCGACCGAGCGTCGGGCCTTTCGCGGCGCGGCCTGGTTGCCGCTGGCCGCCTCCTGCGTGCCGGAGGCGACCTCCGGGGAACGCACCGAGAGCAGCGCCGGCACCGGGTCGGCGGGCCGGGGCGCGCGGGCGCCGCCCAGGCTCGCGCGCAGGAAGTGCATCAGCGGCGCATCGGACG
>CAXUBM010000180.1:1666-4809 GCA_964249235.1 uncultured Acetobacteraceae bacterium
GTAGGCGCCCGCGTCGAAATAGGGCGACGGGTTGAAATCGCGCGGGCCGCCGACGGCGAGATAATGGCCGAACGGGTCGCGGCCCGGGCGCAGCTGGTCGCCATAGGTCTCGACGTAGAAACGCACGTCGAAGGCCGGCAGCGGGCTCAACATCTGCGTGCCGCGATGTTCGAGGTAATGGGCGAGCGCGTTGACGCCGGCCGGGATCTCGTAGGCCTGCCGATACCAGACCGGGTCGAACAGGAGGCTCGGGCGCATCCCGCGGATCTCGCCGCAGAGCGCGTAATGGGCGACCGCACCCATGTAGGTCGGCTTGCCGTACTGGCCGAGATACCAGACCGGGTCGAAATAGGGGTTGGGACGCCGGGCCTCGGCCGAACCGTGCCGGCAGAAATGCTCGAACGGCTCCAGGCCGGCGCGGCGGACGTCGTCGCCGTTCATGGTGTAGTAGTTGATGTCGAGCAGGCGCGAGGCGCGGATGACCGTCGGCTCGGCGCAGGGCAGGCGCTCCTCGGCGCGGCCGTGCTCGAGGTAATGGGCGAGCGGATCCAGCCCGGCGCCGGCGACGTCGGGATAGGCCTGCAGATACCAGGCCGGGTCGAACGTGATGTCCACGTCCAGCGGGCTGAGGGAATTCATCGGGCGGCTTCTAATACACTCGCGTTGGCACGTCATCTGCAAGGGTAGGGCGGTCAGTGCGGCCGAGACCGCTGCGAACGTCGGGGCTCTGCCCCGGACCCCGCGGGGCGCAGCGCGCCCCGACCCGCTCGCAACGGGTCGCGGGGCGAGCGGGGGGCGAACCCTTGGTTTGAGGGCCGGAGGAGGCTTGGAAGCCGCGGATTGCAGAGGTGATGTTCGCGTCGGCAAAGGACCGGGGCATCAGGAAAGCACTGGGGCCCAGCCGAGGTGTTGGTGCGAGTCGGCGACGAGCCAGAGACACTCGTCACCTTGACGGGTGAGACGACAGTCTTGGTGTAGTCTCGGACCGAGATCATCGACCGAGCTTGGCGTCGAGCCAATGAGAGGCTGTATGGTTTATGGTTGTTCGCTGCTACAAAGTTGAGCGGAGTGTTTCCGCGACCTGTCGAGTGGAAATGTCGGCGGTGTCGAGCTCGTTGGCCGTCGCGTCGAGCGACGCCGGCTGTCGATTTCGTGTCCCGTCGAGCGCCCCGCCGACGTTCAACACGAGATGACCACCGCCACTCACAACGGTTCCGCCCGCCGTCTCTCGACCGTTGCCGCCGACCGCAAGACAGAGGCTGCTCGCATGATTGTAGACTCGGCGGTCGACTTTGCGTCCAGGATTGGGCGTGCCGATGCCGGTAGGCTCGACGAGCACGGGGATGACCGCCACGCCGTCACCGCTCTCTTCGACGGCGGCGAGCGGCAGGTCGTTCCCGCAATCCAGCGATCACGCGCCCGGCGACTGCATGGTCCCGTTTCCTGCAGGTTGAGCCACTTGCCGGTCACCGGCGTCTGTGCCGTGTTCTTGACACTGTGATGGGTCTAGTAGGTCGTCAGCAGGTTCGCTTGCGCCGCGATCGTGACGTCGCCGTCGCCAAGCCCACCGCGATGTCCGAGATACCGTGGTTGGCGCTGCGCTGGTCGTAGATGCTGCCGGCAATTCCCGGCGACTGCGCCCCAGCCGTGGAGAGGCCGTAGCTGGTCCCTCGTCCGGCGTTCCTCCGGCCAGCAGCCACAGCGACCCGGTTCCGGTCCTGATCACGCTGAAGCTCGGCAGATCGGACAGCGGCTGGTCGTTCGGACCGGTCGTGTCGCCGGGAGCGAGCTCCTCCGAAGAGTGCAGGTCCGACAACGTCAGGTCGCCGGTGCTGCCCGCGCGGCAGCACCGTCGGCGGCAGCGTCGGCGCAGCCGATGCGGTGTTGGCGCCCGCGCGGCCCACGTGATCGAGGGTATGCATCCGGCCGCAAAGCGACGGGTAAGGAGCCGTCGGCGGGAGTTGACCAGAGTTCCGTTCGCAACGGTGTCACCCGCCGAAAGCGGTGCCGTCGCTGCGCGGCACGGCCTGAGGGTTGCACTGTTCTAACGAGAAGGGCGGCAGGGACCGTGCCGCCGTTCTTTTTTTGTTAAACGGTTGGCAAAATTGCGCGGGAAAGTGGTATAGGCTCGCCGCACGCGACCTTCCGGAGCATCAGCATGGCTGAACTGTCCTCACTGGCCGGCTTGACCTTCAGCCCTGACGACTATTCCGACTTCCTCGGCAATTTCGGCGTCGACCTGAGCCAGTTCGCCGCCGACGGCAGCGTCACCATCAATGCCGAAGTGCCGACCTTGTCCAATGCCGATGACGCCACCGCATCGGGCGGCAGTCCGATCTCGGCACAGGTCGTCAGCTACAGCCCCAGCACCACCGATCCCACCCCGTGGGGTCTCGGCAGTGTCGTCATCAATGACGTCGACGCCAGCGGCACCGTCGTTCAGACCTACACGGGCGACATCATCGCCATCAACAACGGCCAGGTTCTGCTCGGCATCGAGCCCTACGATCCCGGCAATCCCACCGATCCCTACGACCAGAACTACGCCCTGCTCTCCGACACGAGCATCTCGCTGTCCGGATCGACGCAGCCCGAAGGCACCGACGTGTCCTTCACGTTCTCCAACACCAACCCGGGCGCCTACCAGCTGCCCTGCTTCGGCGCCGGCACCCGCATCGCCACTCCGGACGGCGACGTCGCCGTCGAGGCGATCGCGGCCGGAGACCTGGTCCTGACCCTGTCGGGGGAGGCCCGCCCGGTGATCTGGGTCGGCCATCGGCGCGTCGACGTCAGGCGCCACGCGCGGCCCGAGACCGTGCGTCCGGTGCTCATCGAGGCCGGCGCCTTCGGCGAGGCGATGCCCGCCCGCGACCTCGTTCTCTCGCCCGACCACTCGGTCTATGTCGACGGCGCCCTGCTCCCGGTGAAGTACCTGGCCAACGGCAGCAACGTGCGCGTGCTCGACGTCGCCTCGGTCACCTACCATCACATCGAGCTCGCCGCCCACGACGTGGTCTTCGCCGAGCGGATGCCGGCCGAGACCTTCCTCGACACCGGCAACCGCGCCAATTTCGCCGGCGGCGCCGTCGTCGAAGCCCATCCCGACTTCGGCACCGCCTGCGATCTCGTCTTCCACACCTGGG
>CAXUBM010000181.1:0-4794 GCA_964249235.1 uncultured Acetobacteraceae bacterium
GCCGATGAAAGTGGCGTTCGTCTATACGGGACCGATCGGTGACTTCGGCTATTCCTACGAGCACAACCAGTCGCGGCTGGCGATGCAGGCGGCGCTGGGGAGCCAGGTCTCGACCAGCTACGTGGAGAACGTGGCGGAGGGACCGGATTGCGAGCGGGTGCTGCGGGACTTGGCGTCGAATGGAAACTCGATGATCTACTCGACGTCGTTCGGATTCATGAACTCGGCGATCCGGGTCGCGCGCGAGTTCCCGCACGTGAAGTTCGAGCAGGCGACGGGTTACAAGACGGCGGCCAATGTGGCCGAGTACAACATCCGGTGGTACGAGGCGCGGGCGGTCTGCGGAACGATCGCCGGACACGTCTCGAAGACGGGCTTGTGCGGCTACGTGGCGCCGTTTCCGATCCCCGAGGTGGTGATGGGCGTCAATGCCTTCACGATCGCGGCACGCAAGATCAATCCGAAGTTCCGCGTCCGGATCGCTTGGGTGAACACCTGGTTCGATCCCGGCAAGGAGGCCGACGCGGCCAAGTCGCTGGTCGACGCGGGGGCGGACATCCTGGCCCAGCACACCGACAGTCCGGCCGTGATGCAGACGGCGCAGGCGCGCGGCGTGCACGCGTTCGGGCAGAGCTCGAACATGGCGCAATTCGGACCGACGGCGCAGCTGACGTCGATCGTGGACCACTGGACGCCCTACGTGACCGAGCGGACCAAGGCGGCGCTGGCGGGAACCTGGAAGACGGACGACGTCTGGTGGGGGTTCAAGGAGGACATGGTCGAGCTCGCACCCTACGGGCCGGCGGTGCCGGCGGATGTGCGGCACGCGGCCGACCTGGTGCGGGCGGGCATCGTCAGCGGCGCGCTGCACCCGTTCGAGGGCCCGGTGGCGGACCAGGCGGGGAAGATCAGGATCGCCGAAGGGACGGCGCCGCCGGACGACGCGCTGCTGAAGATGGATTGGTATGTCGACGGGGTGGCGAGCTGAGCGGGCTCGGCGCGCTGCTCGGCGGGCTCGCGGCCGAGGGCGGATCGTGGCGGGCCAGCGTGCCGCCCGCATGGGGGCAAGGACGGACTGCCTATGGTGGACTGGTCGCCGGTCTGTGCGTGGAGACGGCGCGGCGTGCGCTGCCCGGCCTGGGCGCGCTGCGGGCGGCGCAGTTCGCGTTCATCGGCCCCACGGGTTCGCAAGTGTCGATGCAGCCGTTGGTGCTGCGGGCGGGCAAGTCGGTGACGTTCGCCTCGGTCGACGTCGCGGGCGAGGGCGGGACGGCAGCCCGGGCGCTGCTGTGTTTCGGTGCGGCGCGCGAGAGCGCGCTGCGGCACACGGCGCTGACGATGCCGGCGGTGGAGCCGCCGGAGGCGTGTCCGCCCCTGCTCGGGCCTGGCGAGGGCCCGGCCTACTTGGCCCAGTTCGAGATGCGCGCGGCGGGGCCGGAGCGGCTCGGCGGCGGCGGCCGCACGGCGGAGATCATCGCGTGGACGCGGTTGCGCGACCCGCAGGGCGTCGATCCCACGGTGGCGCTGGTGACGCTGGGCGACGCGTCGCCACCGGCACCGCTGGCATTGCTGGATCGCGTGGTGGCGGTCAGCACGATGACGTGGGCGATGGAGTTCGGGACCGCGCCGCGCGAGGCCGGCGGGTGGCGGCTGCTGGCCTTGAAGGGTGAAATGGTGGCCGACGGTTACGCGGCGGAGCGGATCGACATCTGGGGCGAGGATGGGACGCCGTTGCTGGCGTCGCGACAGAGCGTGGCGGTGTTCGCGTAGGCACGACGCAAGCGGCCTCGCCCCTCGAACCCCGGCGGAAGCCCGCCTTTGCGCACCACGACGTGAGGATCGGAGCCGCGGCCGCTCGCCAGCCTGCTAGGCCTTGCTGCCCATCCTGAGCGTCCAAAGGCTGGCGATCTCGCCGGCGGGGCCGTTGGTCACCGACTGGAGCGTCTTGAGCGCGTCGGCCTTGTCGCCGGCCATCATGTAGGCGAGGCCGAGATGAAGGCGTGCCTCGTCGACCGAGGTGAGGTGACCCTTGGCGATGCCCCGCTGCATGGCGGCAAGGCCCGGTTGGTCCTCGCCGGAGTCGACCATGGAGTAGCCGACCGAGACCAGGGCGTTGCCGTCGGGCACGCTTTCGGCTTCGGTGAGCTGGCCGGGAAGCTCGGTCTTCTTCTGGGCGATCTGCTGGCGGATGAGGGCGACGAGACGCGCCTCGCGGGCAGCACCCGCGTCCTTGCCGAGCGCGCCGGTCTGATAGCCCTGGTTCATCACCGCGAGCGCCTGGTTGGGCAGGCCGTTCTGGACGGCGATCTCAGCGGCATTGATGTAGTCGGCGGTGGCGGTCATGTTGCCGGTGGCCAGGCGCAGGCGGTCGACGTCGAATTGCAGGCGGTCGGGAACGTTGGGGTCCGCTCGGAGGCCTTGCAGGAGCTGCGCCCAGTAGTCGGGCTTGGGGTAGTAGCGGACCAGGTCGGTCATGGTGGCGGCCAGGCCGGACTTGTCGCTGGTCTGGATCTGGCAGTTGGCGAGGAGCTGCAGGTCGGTCTCGGACGGCGTCTGGCCGGCGCGGATCTGCTGCTGGATCGTCGCCTGCTGGAGTTGGGCGGCCTTGGCGTAGTCCTTCTGCAGGAAGGCAACCTGGATCAGCAGCTTGCGCATCTCCGGCGAGCGGCCGCCGGCCTTCTCGTAGCGCTCGATGGCGGTTTCGGTGCGGGCGTAATCGTGGAGCTGGTAGGCAGAACCGGCTTCGGCCATCAGCAGGTTCTGCTGCTGGGCGGCGCCGAGATGCCCGGTGCGAAGAAGGTCCTCGTCGGCGGCGATGGCGCCCTGGTAGTCGCCCGATTGCTGGGCGATGGAGGCGCGCATCTGCGCGATGAGCAGCTCCTCGTTGGCTGTCTTGTCGCGCACCGCGTCGGCGGCGGCGACGCGGGCCAGCGCCGCCCTGTAGTCGCCGCGGCGGGCGTAGGCCTGGGCCTGCAACAGCGGCTTGCCGACGGCGGAGCGGACGGGTTCGTCGGCCTGGGCAGCGGGAGCGAGCAGGATGGCGGCGCCGAGCAGGAGCGCGCCGGACAGCCGGCGGATCATTGGCCGTTGCCGATGAACTGCTCGCCGCCGACGATGCCGAGCTTGGTCATGCCGAGGCGCTGGGCGTCGGCCAGGACGTGCGCCACCTCCTTG
Source organism: uncultured Acetobacteraceae bacterium (assembly GCA_964249235.1). GTDB lineage: Bacteria > Pseudomonadota > Alphaproteobacteria > Acetobacterales > Acetobacteraceae > CAXTPV01. The sequence continues at coordinate 3,175 of CAXUBM010000181.1, forward strand.
TAGGGGGCGAGACGGTTGGGACGCAGGTGGATCTCCGGCTGGTCGGGCTGGTTGGCGGCTTGGATGAAGTGCTGCTGCAGGCTGCTCTCGTCGGGGATGACGTCGCCGTTCCAGGAGATGGTGCCGTCGAAGTCGACGTCGATGGTGACCACCTGCGGCGGCACGGGGGGTGGCGGGGGATTGCCCTGCGGCAGGTCGAGTTTGACCGCGTGGGTCTGCACCGGGATGGTGATGATCAGCATGATGAGCAGCACCAGCATCACGTCGATCAGCGGCGTGGTGTTGATGTCTACGACGACGTCGGGATCGTCCCCGCCGCCGCCGATGCCGACGTTCATGGCCATGCTAGTTTATCCTGTCCTCAGCCGCCATGCGGCGCGGGCTGGGTGATGAAGGCGATCTTGAAGATGCCGGCCTGCTGGCAGTCGGTGACGACGCGGCCGATCGACTCGTACTGAGCGTTCTGGTCGCCGCGGATGTGCACCTCGGGCTGCGGCTTGATCTGCGAGACGGTCTCCAGGCGCTTGAGAAGGTCGGCATTGTCGGCGACCGGGCCCGAGTTCCAGTAGACCTGACCCGCCGTGGTCACCGCGATGATCACGTTCTGCGGTTTGGTCTGGGTGGGCTGGTTGCGGTCGTCGGGCAACGTGACCTTGATGGTGTGGGTCACCACCGGGATGGTGATCAGGAAGATGATCAGCAACACCAGCATCACGTCGACCAGCGGCGTGGTGTTGATGGCCGAGACGACCTCGTCCTCTTCGTCACCCTCGGCCGGGCCGACATTCATCGCCATCGTCAGGCGACCCTGGAGACGCCGGCCGTCGCGGTGGCCGGCAGCGGGCGCGACGCCTCGGCGGTGCGCAGGCCGAGGCGGGTGCCACCGACGAGGACCGACTGGAGGTCGGACGAGAAGTTGCGGACCCGCTCCATCGCGTTCTTGTTGCGGCGGACGAGCCAGTTGTAGCCGAGCACGGCGGGCACCGCGGTGGCCAGGCCGACGGCGGTCATGATCAGCGCCTCACCGACCGGCCCCGCCACCTTGTCGATGGAAGCCTGACCGGCGATGCCGATGGCGGTGAGCGCGTGATAGATGCCCCAGACGGTGCCGAAGAGGCCGACGAAGGGGGCGGTCGAGCCCACGGTCGCGAGCAGCGCCAGGCCGCCCTGCAGGCGGGACTGGATGGTGTCCACGGCGCGCTGGATGGACATCGTGACCCAGGTCGGCAGGTCGATGGACTGGGTCAGCGTGCCCTCGTGGTGCTCGGCCGCGGTGATGCCGGTGTCGGCGATGTAGCGGAAGGGCGAGGATGGCTTGAGCGCTTTCGCGCCGTCGGTGACGGTGGGCTTGTTCCAGAAGTTCTTCGTCGCCGAGGAGCCGGCGGACAACACCCGGGCCTGCTCGAAGTATTTCGTGATCATCACGTACCAGGTGCCGAACGACATGACGACCAGGATGACGAGGACGCCGCGGGCGACGAGGTCGCCGTGGGCCCACAAGGCGCTCAGGCCGTAGGGGTTGGAGACGGACGCCATCTGCGGCTGGCTGTCGGCGGTCGCGGCTCCGGTGGCGGGGGCGCCGGGGGCCGCTGGCGCCCCGGCGGCGGCAGGAGCACCGGG
>CAXUBM010000182.1:0-4765 GCA_964249235.1 uncultured Acetobacteraceae bacterium
GGGACGGCTCGGCTGGGTCACGCTCTGGCCGCACGTGCGGCCGTGGCGGACGGGGCGCGTGCAGCCGATGCTGCGCTGCGTGCCCGACGGGCGGCGCGTGGCCGAACTGCTCGGTCGCCATCTGCGGAGCAGCGTGCAAGCCGAGGCGTCGCAGGCCCGGCGGTCCGAGGCTGGGATGTCCGAGGCTGGGATGTCCGAGGCTGGGACGACGGTCGCGCGGGCGGCCGGGATGGCGATGGCGGCGGGAGACTGAGGCGATGAGCGCGTTCGTGGGTCAGCTCAGGCAAGCGGGCGCCAGGCGGCGGGACCGGGGCTGGCGGCGTGTGCCGATCCCGCCGCTGATCGCGCTCGCCGGGTTCGCGTTCGTCGGCGCCATCGCCTCGCTGACGCCGACGCCGGCGCCGCCGGCACGCACGATCGCCGCACGCACGATCTCGATCGAGACCGCACCGGACGAGTCTTCGGTGGTGCGCGACGTCGCCACCGGTGCGGTGATCGGGCATGTGCCGGCGAGCGGACCGAGCTTCGCGCGCGGGCTGTTCCACAACATGCGCTATTTCCGCCGCCTGCACGGGGCACCCACCGAGGCGCCCTATCGCCTGTCGGAACTTTCCGACGGCCGCGTCACCCTGGCCGATCCGCTGACGCACACGACGCTCGAGCTCGAGAGCTTCGGCACGACCAACGCCAGCGCGTTCACCGCCTGGCTCGGCATGCCTCCCCTGGGAGTACCGCGGTGATGACACGCGCCCTCGTCGACGGGCTCTGCACGGTGGAGATCGAGCAGACCCAAAAGAGCTTCCACGCCTTCTCGCCGCCGGAGGTCGCAGTCGAGCCCGGCGACGAGGTGCTGATCCACGATCCGCCGCTGCATGCCGCTTTCGGCGAGGTCGTCCGTCGCGACTGCCGGATCACGGTGCGGCGCGCCGGGGCGTTGCGCCGCTTCTGGACGCGGCATGCGGGATTGTTTTCCCTGACGGAATTGTATGAAGTGGGCTTCGAAGCGGAGCATGCCCGATGAACGCGATCGCGAAGCCGCCCGCAGCGAGGAAAACGCCGAACGAAAGCACCGGCGCGGCGCAGAAGGACACGATCCTCAGCCCGCGCTTCTACACCACCGACTTCGACTACATGAACCGGCTCGACATCTCGGCGGTGCGGACCGAGTGGGACGGGCTGATCGCCGAGATGCAGAGCGATCCGAACGCCGGCCACTTCATCCGCGACGAACGTTTCGATGCCAACTTCGACGATCTCGAGCCGGAACTGCGGCGCGAGCTGCTCGACTTCCTGGTCAGCTCGGTCACGGCGGAGTTCTCCGGCTGCGTGCTCTATGCCGAGATCAAGAAGCGCATCACCAACCCGGACGTGCGCGCGCTGTTCGGCTTCATGACCCGCGACGAGGCGCGGCACGCCGGCTTCATCAACGACAGCCTCAAGGATTTCGGCATCGGCGTCGATCTCGGCTTCCTGGCGCGGGCCAAGAAATACACCTACTTCAAGCCGAAATTCATCTTCTACGCGACCTACCTGTCCGAGAAGATCGGCTATGCCCGCTACATCACGATCTACCGGCAGCTCGAGCGCCACCCGGAGCGTCAGTTCCATCCGATCTTCTCGTGGTTCGAGAAATGGTGCAACGACGAGTACCGGCACGGCGAGGCGTTCGCGCTGCTGATGCGCGCCGACCCGTCGCTGCTGCGCGGCGTGAACACGTTGTGGGTGCGCTTCTTCCTGCTGGCGGTGTTCGCGACGATGTATGTGCGCGACCATGCCAGGCCGGTGTTCCACGCGGCGCTGGGCGTCGATCCGACCGAGTACGACTACACGGTGTTCCGCATCACCCAGGAGATCGCGGCGCAGGTGTTTCCCGTGGCGCTGCCGATCGACGATCCGCGTTTTCGCGCCGGCCTGGAGCGGATGCGCCGGACGGCGGTGGCGATCGCGGCGGCCAAGGCCCGCGGCGGCGTTGCGGGCGGTGTCCGGCGCGCGCTGCTCGCCGGCCGTGCCGCGCTGATCTTCGCGCGCCTGTTCACGCTGCCGGCGGCACGGCGTCCTCTTCCCGCGACCATCCGTTCGCAGCCCGCCTGGTAGGAGACGCCCGTGGTTCTCTATGGCTGGCCGGCCCTGTTCGCGCTGTTCACCTGGTGGTTCAGCACCGGCGCGATCATGTATCTCGACGGGCTGCCGCGGCCGACGTTCCGCTGGAGCATGGCGGGGGCGAGCGTCCTCTTCGCCGTCTCGCTCGCCGGCCTTTGGGCGACCGGCGGCGACGTCACCGTGCGCGGCGCCTATCTGGCCTTCACCTTCGGCCTGCTCGCCTGGGGCTGGCAGGAGATCAGCTTCTACATGGGCTACGTCACCGGCCCGCGGCGCGCCGCCTGCCCGGACGGGTGCGGCGGCTGGCGGCATTTCGGCCACGCGATCGGCACCAGCCTGTGGCACGAGCTCGCCATCATCGCCGCCGGCGCGGCGATCGTCGCGCTGACCTGGGGCGCGCCCAACCGGATCGGCATGTGGACCTTCATGGTGCTGTGGTGGATGCACCAGAGCGCCAAGCTCAACGTCTTCCTCGGCGTGCGCAACCTCAACGAGGAGTTCCTGCCCGAGCACCTGCTGTTCCTGCGCTCGTTCCTGACCAAGAAGCCGATGAACCTGCTGTTCCCGGTCTCGATCACGGTCTCCACGGTGATCCTGGTGCTGCTGGTCGAGGCGGCGGTGGCGCACGGCGCGTCGCGCTTCGACCGGGCGGGGTTCTGCTTCCTGTCGGTGCTGATGGCGCTCGCCGTGCTGGAGCACTGGCTGCTGGTGCTGCCGCTGCCGGCGGCCAAGCTGTGGGGCTGGAGCCTGCGCTCGCGCCCGGCCGCGGCGCCGTTCGACGCCGAGATCGTCGCCGGCTTCCTGGGGGCCGGCAAGACGACCTTCATGCGCCGCCGTCTCGCGGCCGCCGGGCCGCGCACCGTGGTGCTGGTCAACGACTTCGCCGCCGTCGGCATCGATGGCTCGCTGTTGCAGGGGCAGGGCGCGGACGTCGTCGAGCTGCCCAACGGCTGCATCTGCTGCTCGCTGCGCAAGGACCTCGCCCAGCAGCTGCGCGCCGTGGTCGGCCGCTACGCGCCGGAGCGCGTGCTGATCGAGCCCAGCGGCGTGGCCGACCTGGCCTCGCTGCTGGCCACCGTGAACGACCCCTCGCTGCGGCCGGCGATCCGCTCGCTCGCGGTCACCACCATCGTCGATGCCGGCGCCTTCCTGTCCGACTTCGCCCGCAACCGCGCGCTGCTCGAGACGCAAGTCCGGCTCGCCACCGTGCTGGTGGTCAACAAGGCCGACCTCGTCTCGGCGGCCTCGATGATGATGGTCGAGACGACACTGCGCACGCTCAACGCGTCGGCGCCGATCCTGCAGGCGCGCTACGGCATCGCCGCCGGCCCGGTCGCCTCGATCGGCGGCGCGAACGCCGAGCCCGGCGAGGCGCCCCACGGCCAGCACCACGGCGACGGGCACGGGCACGGGCATGGGCACGGAGACGCTCATGGCCACGGTCATGGCCACGGGCCCGTCCCGCACGACGCGATGGCGTCGTGGAACGGCGCGCTCGAGGTGCCGGTGGAGACCGAGGCGCTGCTCACGGTGCTGCGCACCGCGGCCGACGGCGGCTTCGGCGACCTGCGCCGCCTCAAGGGGGTCGCCCGCTCGGGCGGCGGCTGGATCCGCTTCGACGTGGCCGGCGGCCGGCCCTCGATCGAGGCCTTCGCGCCCGGCGTTGGCGAACAGGCGCGCGTGGTGGCGATCGGGCGCGAGCTGGACGGCGAGAGCCTGCGCGCGGCACTGCAAGCCTGTTCCGAAACCGGCATCGCGGCGGCACTGTAGAGTTGGGGCATCAGGAGGGTTCGGTGAACTACGAGGACTTCTTCCGCGGCGAGATCGACGGCCTCAAGGCGCGCGGCAACTACCGCCATTTCGCCCAGCTCCAGCGCATGGCGGGCCGGTTCCCTCGCGCCAGGCTGCGCGACGGGCGCGAGGTCACCATCTGGTGCGCCAACGACTATCTCGGCATGGGCCAGCACCCGGCGGTGCTCGCCGCGATGCACGAGGCGCTCGACCGCTACGGCGCCGGCGCCGGCGGCACCCGCAACATCTCCGGCACCCAGATCTGCCATGTCGAGCTGGAGCAGGCGCTGGCCGCCCTGCACGGCAAGCCGTCGGCGCTGCTGTTCAACTCCGGCTACATGTCGAACTGGGCCAGCCTCGGCACGCTCGCCGCCCGCCTGCCCGGCTGCGTGGTGCTGTCGGACGCCGCCAACCACGCGTCGATGATCGAGGGCATCCGCCACAGCAAGGCGCGCTGCCTCGTCTTCGCCCACAACGACGTCGCCGACCTCGAGCGCAAGCTCGCCGCCCTGCCGCGCGACCTGCCCAAGATCGTCGCCTTCGAGTCCGTCTACTCCATGGACGGCGACATCGCACCGATCGAGGCGATCTGCGACGCCGCCGACCGCCACGGCGCGATGACCTACCTCGACGAGGTGCACGCGGTCGGTCTTTACGGCCCGCGCGGCGCCGGCATCGCCGCCCGCGACGGGCTCGCGCGCCGGCTGACGCTGATCGAGGGCACGCTCGCCAAGGGCTTCGGCGTGATCGGCGGCTACGTCACCGGCTCGGCGGCGCTGTGCGACTTCATCCGCTCCTTCGCCTCGGGCTTCATCTTCACCACCTCGCTGCCGCCCGCGATCGCCGCCGGCGCGCTGGCCGCGGTGCGCGTGCT
>CAXUBM010000183.1:0-4761 GCA_964249235.1 uncultured Acetobacteraceae bacterium
GTCGTCTCCGCGCTACGGTCTCGCGTCTAGGGACGACAGCAGGGCTGGGATGGCGTCGAGGCGCTTCGGCCTACGCCCGCAAGCGCACCTCCAGGCCAACTGCGATCCCTCGGCCTTCCAGCCGATCAACCCTCAGGCGTCCCCCAGGCGTCCCGCATGAAGGCGCGGAAGGATTTGTCTCGACCGCTCCGCGTCGGCTGTAGTAAGTCGATGCCGAGCGCCCCTTTCGGGCTCCCCCGCCGTCGTGAGGCATTAAGTCACTCAGTCATTGGCGGCTAAATCGTCCCGCAACTAACCGTCAAGCGTTCCTGCGGGTAGCCCTCCTGCGTGAGCGGGATTACACTCTGGGCTGCACATGCAGGCCTGACCAAGAACTGTCGGCGACGATCCTGCTTAGGATCCTAGGGAAAGAAGTCTAACTTTGAGCGCCGCCGAAGCCTCCACCTGCCGGTCCTATTGAGCCTGAGATGCGAAATTCATCGATCTGGCCGTGAAGTTCAATAGCTTCCACACCCTTCCCGTGCGTCGTCAAACCACCCTTGATGATTACTTCGCGCGCCGAACCACCTGGCTTCAGACTGAGCGCAACAGCAGCAAGCTTTGTCACCACGCCTCGGGCGAGTGAGGCACCCACGCCACCGTAAGTCTCAAGACCATTCCTGACGACTATCCGTCCAGCTGGCACGCTGACCTGAATCCCGATGGCACCGTCGCCCCGTGTGACGACTCGCTCGAAGGTTGCTCTACGGACTGTGCCAGCGTCGGGATCCTGCCCTCCAACTTCTCCGCAGTTGAAGCCACACGCACCAGACCCATGGGTCTCGAGCAATCGATCGACTATGAGTTCTCCGAGCTGGCCGAGATTGACGAAGCCAATTCCGCTAGGCCCGTAGGACGTCACGTTGCGGAAGGCGTGCCAACGCTCCACCCGTCCCCAGTTGTCCAAAACCATATCGTTAGCGCCGTAGGTCTTTACCTCGCCGACATTGCGAACCTCGTCTACGTCGGCAGCTTGAAGGATGAAAACACCTCCTGAAATTCGATCCGCGGTGCCTGGGACAATGCAACCGTCGCTGTAAACGTCACCCGTTTCAAGGACGCTGACGAACACACCGCCACCACCAGGCGTGCCCGCAATGACAATCCCAGTTCCCTGCACGGGCAAGCCCGCTCGACCGATCGCTATGCCGCACAAGCTTGCGCTTACGCGGCAGTCCTTTGACGCTTGCCGGTTCCACAAAGTGAAAGTGCCGGAGATCACCTCGACCCCGAAACCGGACGGGCGCTCGTCGAAATTGCGAGCGTCTGCGTCAACCACGCTTACGTTGCGCGCCTCGACGTGACCACCAAGAGCCGCACCTTCGGCAATCAAGCGTATGCAGCCGGTGGTCCGCAATGAACTCAGTCTGAGGCGGCCGAAGCCGCCAGTAGTCCGGTCGTTGCTGAGCGCGCAACGCTCGCGGTCGGTATGCAGCTCCACGCCTTCAACGACGTTGTCGGACGTCACGATCACACCATCGTCGCCAGGCTTGAAGCAAATGGACGCTCCAGCCGAGCCCCTCAGCTCTTGTCCGGGCCAGAGACGCAACGTGGGAGTTGCTTCGAGCTGGCCTCTTACCTCCAAAGATGGACTTTCTGGTGACTGTGTCGACTCAATTAGTTCCGCCGTCGTCGTGACTACGCGTGCGGTCTTTTTCATTTAGCTCCTCCAAATGCACTGGCGGAGATTGGCCCGATTTTCGAGGACGCGCAACCATTGGCGATTGCTACCATGCGCCATCCAACTTTCGGGGCGGTATCGTCATAAAGCCCTCAAACCGGATCTCGGCCGGAGTCACGTCCGAAGAATTCGGAGACGACCGGATGCTTATTGTGGCAGAAGCGGCGGGTCTCCGCGCCTATCTTCGAGGCGCAAAACAGGAACCGAGCCATGAGAGTGACTTTACTGATGGCGACATTCGCCGCGCTCGCCGGAACAGGCTGCCTCCGCGCGACCGCCGACCGCCGAGCTCGATGGGCGGGCGCCGTTCATCGGCGCTGCCTAGGAGGCGGCCGGCAGCGGGCGGCGGCCAAGCGTCTGCCAGTGACCGTAAGTCACCGATCGCCATAGCCATTCGAGCGGTCCGAATTGGTATTTCCGAAGCCAAGCGAGGCTGAAGGCAATCTGCGCTGTCGTCACCGCGACGCCGAGCAGCAGATCCGACGTCGCGCCCGTCCGAGTGAACAGATCGAGCCCGAACCCGTATTCGACGAAGAAGTAGAAAAAGCTCTGCATCACGTAATTTGTCAACGCCATGCGACCGAACGCGGCAAGGCCGGTCGAGATCGCGTTGTCGGGTTTCCGGACGACGAATGATGCGACGAGCGCACCGTAGCCGATCGCGAGCAGAAGGACGGCGCCGTCGTCCACCGTGTCCCACAACGGGGCCGGCAGCGCCGCCCAAGGCCAAGCCGGAAGCAGCCGCCGGAGCGGTGCGAGCGCCGTGAGCACGAAACCGAACGGGAGCGCCACGGCGGTCGTGCGGCGGAACAGTCGCCGGTGTGCCGCCGCGTCCTGCAGCCAGCCCTGCCGATACACGAAGGCGCCGAGCAGGAACTGTCCCGCAAGCGGTCCCCACATCGCGAGGAGATGCGGACCGGCGTAGAGCAGTCGCATCCGGACGAGAGCGAGACGCACCGTGGCGCCGTAGTCTCCCGCCGCCAGAGCTCGCCACAGGCCGGTGTTCAGGCGCGCGTGCACGGCGACAATGCCGTCGTGCGGTTGCTGGCCGAGGAGCTGGGCCGCGATCGTCGCGAGCGGATCGGACAGGAACAGCAGGCCCAGAGCGAGCGCCGGCATCGCGGCGCTCGGCAAGCGCGGGGTCAGCAACAGGAGGAAGCCGACCGCGGCATAGTCGTGCAGGATATCGCCCCACCAGAGAAGGACGAATTGCGCAGTGCCGAACAGCAGCAGGGCGGCGAGCCGGCGCGCGTAGAGCAACGACGCGTTGGCGCGTCGTTGCGTTACCCGCTCGGTGAACATGGCGAAGCCGAACCCGAACAGGACGCCGAACAGGCACTGTGCCTTGCCCTGCATCAGCCAGGACGACAGGAAGGCGACCACCCGGTCGAGCGGCGCGGTGCGGAGCCCGTCGAGTATCGCGTGCGGCACCATGCGCGAGGTGCTCTCGTAGAGGTTCATCCACACGACGCCGAACAAGGCGAAGCCGCGGATGGCATCGACGGCGCGGATGCGGCCGGGATCGTCGATCGGCGCCGCGCCGGCCGAGGCGACGTCGAGCGACACGCGGTCAGCGCGTTGCGGCGTGAGGTAGTCGTCGTACATGCACCGGACGTCCTGTCGTTGGAGGGTGAAGGGCGAGGTCAATGCGGACCGGCATCTCGCCGGGCGGTGATGAGACCGCGGCGGCTCGCATCATGGATGCCGCTCCTCGCGCGCCGCGCGACCGTCCATCGAGACGAGGAGCTTGAGCGTGCCGCGTGACCGTCGATGCGGCACCGGCGCGACGCGGAGCCTGTCCTTCCGTGCTCGCGCCGCAGCGGCCGAGCAGGAGGTAGATCGGCGGCGTCGTGTAGAGTGTCAGCGCCTGTCTCACGAGCAGACCGCCGACGGTCGCGAGCCCGAGCGGGCGGCGCAGCTCCGCGCCGACCGCGGTGTCGAGCATCAGCTGCACGCCGGTCAGCAGCGCCGCGACCGTCGTCATTTGGATCGGCCGCACATGCAGCAGCGAAGCGCGGCGGATGGCCTCCAGCGGCGTCGCGCGCTCCTCGCGGTCCAGCCTGATCGCGACATCGACCAGCATCATGCCGTTCTTCTTGACGATGCCGATCAGAAGGACGATCCCGATCAGCGCGATGATCGAGAGAGGTCGGTGCCGGCCAGCACCAATGCCGCGAGCGCGCCGGCGCCGGCCGCCGGCAGCGGCGACAGGATACCAGCCCTCGCTCGGTCGGGTAGCGCGCCGCGCGCCCCCGAGCGTCAGCGCAAACGCCAACGCCAGCGCGAGGATCGGCAAACCGCGCCAATCGCCAAGCCCGGTGTCGTCGGCGAAGACGTCGCCGGTGTTGCAGCCGAGGACGCCAGCGGCCGAGAGCGCGCTCCAGTAGCGCGGGCCAATAGCCGGTTTGAATGTCCGACCACGGAACGAACCGTGGGGCGGCATCAGCTCGACCGTCGTTCGCGCGTCCCCTTCTGTCATCGTGCGGCGAGCCGGAACCTTGCGCGACAGACCCGCTCGGTCCGCGGCACGAGGTCGTCATCAATCGTGGGCGACGCGCCCGCGACATTGCGCGTGGGCAAGGGCGCTGTTCCCGCCGCGGCGGTCACCGCGCCTGCCAGCACGACCGCAATGTGCGCCACCTTGCCCACCATGAACCGTCCCCGAAGTCTCGATCTGATCGGGCCAGGAGAGCAGGGGAGCTCCGGCCGTGACAGCGAAGTCCGGTAAGCGAGTGTACAGGCGGATGATCGTGGCCAAGTGTTTGGCGTACAAAGCAATCGCAACCGCTGCGCGGCGAACGCGCCATTGCGCAACGGCTACAAACGGATGCATTGGCAACAATTGGGCGCGTCCGCACGATCGAGCTTCGATCCTACGCTGCGTTACCTTCCGCAGCCTGATGCCTCGCCCGTCGTGTCGGCGACCAGTGCCCCGCGCGTCCTCGCCACGACGACACGATCCGCGACGTCCTGCTCGAGATCTGCCTACACGACGGCTACGCGGTCGAGGGCGCATCGACCATCGGCGCGGCGCGGCCCCC
>CAXUBM010000184.1:0-2031 GCA_964249235.1 uncultured Acetobacteraceae bacterium
GGCCTTCGCCCGCGCGCTGGCCCTGGTCCGCGCCCGCCTTGCTTGGCCGGGCCCGCACGACCAACTCCCTTCTTGACTCCGGCGCGCGGACGGGTCTCTACCTCCAGCGCTAACCATCTGAGCCCGCCGCACTTTCGCGTGCCGGGCCCGTCGTGCTGGCCCCGCCGCCCGCGCGCCAACCCCGGCCGCCGCGCGCGGCCAAACAGGACACGCACCGCCACATGGCTTCCGCCGCCACCGCCCAATCGCTCGATCACTTCAAAGGCGAGGACTTCGCCTCCCTTCTCGACGAGACCCTCGGCCGCGACACCGGCTTCGACGGCTCCGTCGTCACCGGCAAGGTCGTCCGCCTGACCGACGAGTTCGCCATCGTCGATGTCGGCCTCAAGAGCGAAGGCCGCGTGCTGCTCAAGGAGTTCGCCGCCCCCGGCCAGCGTCCCGAAGTCGAGCCCGGCGACGTCGTCGAGCTCTATGTCGAGCGCTACGAGGACCGCGACGGGCTGATCGTGCTGTCGCGCGAGAAGGCGCGTCGCGAGGAGGCCTGGACCAATCTCGAGCGCGCCTTCGAGGGCAGCCAGCGCGTCAACGGCACGATCTACGGCCGGGTGAAGGGTGGCTTCACCGTCGATCTCGGGGGCGCCATGGCGTTCCTGCCCGGCTCGCAGGTGGACATCCGTCCGGTGCGCGACGTCGGCCCGCTGATGGGCACTCCGCAGCCGTTCCAGATCCTCAAGATGGACCGTGCGCGCGGCAACATCGTGGTGTCGCGCCGAGCGGTGCTCGAGGAAACGCGCGCCGAGCAGCGCTCCGAGCTGATCCAGGGCCTGAAGGAAGGCATGATCCTCGACGGCGTGGTCAAGAACATCACCGACTACGGCGCCTTCGTCGACCTCGGCGGCGTCGACGGCCTGCTGCACGTCACCGACATCGCCTGGCGCCGCATCAACCACCCCAACGAGGCCCTGCAGATCGGCCAGCAGGTCCGCGTCCAGGTCATCCGCTTCAACTCCGAAACCCAGCGCATCAGCCTCGGCATGAAGCAGCTCGAGGCCGACCCCTGGGACGGCGTCACCATCAAGTACCCGCCCGGCGCCAAATACACCGGCCGCGTCACCAACATCACCGACTACGGCGCCTTCGTCGAACTCGAGCCGGGCGTGGAAGGCCTGGTCCACGTCAGCGAGATGAGCTGGACCAAGAAGAACGTCCATCCCGGCAAGATCGTCTCGACCTCGCAGGAAGTCGACGTCATGGTGCTCGACGTCGACAGCTCCAAGCGACGCATCTCGCTCGGCCTCAAGCAGGTCCAGCGCAACCCCTGGGAGCAGTTCGCCGAAGACCACCGCGTCGGCTCCGTCGTCGAGGGCGAAATCCGCAACATCACCGAATTCGGCCTCTTCATCGGTCTCGCCCCCGACATCGACGGCATGGTCCACATGTCCGACCTGTCCTGGGACGAAGCCGGCGAAACCGCCATCGCCCGGTACGAGCGTGGCCAGATGGTCCAGGGCAAGGTTCTCGACGTCGACGTCGAGAAGGAGCGCATCAGCCTCGGCGTCAAGCAGCTCCACGAGGATCCCGCCGCCGACACGCTCAACAAGATCAGCAAGGGCGACATCGTCACCTGCATCGTCACCTCGGTCCAGTCGAACGGCATCGAGGTGTCCGTGGGCGACGTGCTCAGCGGCTTCATCCGCCGCGCCGAGCTTTCCCGCGACAAGGCCGACCAGCGCCCCGAGCGCTTCGCCCCCGGCGAGAAGGTCGATGCCAAGGTCGTCGGCGTCGACCGCGCCAGCCGCAAGCTGTCGCTGACCATCAAGGGCCGCGAGATGGAAGACGACAAGCAGGCCATGGCCGAGTTCGGCTCGTCCGACAGCGGCGCCTCGCTCGGCGACATTCTCGGTGCCGCGATCCGGCGCCGCAACCAGACCGGCGAGGGTTAGCGGGGCAGTCGAGGCGAGGGGCGCCGCCCCTCGACCCCGCCGGGGCGGGCGGCCCCGGACCCGCGCCCAGGAGGATCCTCGCGGTTCC
>CAXUBM010000184.1:2041-4758 GCA_964249235.1 uncultured Acetobacteraceae bacterium
TCCGATCTCCGGGCGCTGGCGTTGCGGTCGCGCTGCTCGGCTCGCCTAACGTTTCTGGCCCGTGCTAATCTCGGCGGCGTCCAAAAACTGGAAGGAACCGCCATGCGCCTACCCGCCTTCGCCGTCGCCCTGGTTCTCATCGCCGGCGCGGCCCACGCCAACACCTGCCATGCCGAGCACTCCACCTGCTCGACCAGCATGCCCGCCGGCGGCTACTGCGAATGCTTCCACCACGGCGAAGCCGACAGCGGCACCGTCATGGAAGCCGGCATGATGCATCACCATCACCATCACGTTCAGCAGTAGGAAGGGCAGGGGCGCCGCCCCGGCGCCAACCGCCACCGAGCGAGGCCCCATGCCCTCCCGCCGCATCCTCTGGCGCGTCATCGCCGCTCTGCCGCTCGCCGGCCTCGTCACCCGCGCCCGCGCCCAATCGGCGGACGACTCCGTCAGCCCCACCGGCGGCCCCGGCATGGAGATGCTGACCATCTTTCTGCGTCACGACCAGACCATGACGGTCGACGAGATCAACCAGCACCTGAAGAAGACCGGCTGGTTCGACCACTTCCCGCCGCCCGACGTCGAGGTCGTCTCCTGGTACGTGATGATGGGCATCGGCCAGGTCGTCACCCTGCGTTTCGCCGCCGAGAAGATCCGCGAGATCAACCGCCTCGTCGAGGGCGAGGCCTGGGGCGGCTTCTCCACCGAGTTCTACCCCACCTACGACTACCGCGACCTCTACGCCCAGCTGCAGTCGCAGATGAGGAACCAGTGACGCCGCCCTACTTCACGATCGGCAGCCACACCGCGCTGGCCTGATCGCCCGACCGCATCACCGTGACCGTCGCCTTCCGGTAGTCCGAAGCCTGCGCCCCGAACAGGTTCGCGACATAGCTCTGCGGATTGCGGTCGTACAGCGGGAACAGCGATGACTGCACCATCACCATGATCCGGTGCCCCGGCAGGAACGTGTAGTTCACGTTCGGCAGCGTGAACCGGTAATGCTGCGCCTGCCCCGCCGGCACCGCCGACGGATGCTCGAAGCTCTCACGGTAGCGCCCGCGCAGGATGTCCGACCCGATCGGCAGCTCGTATCCGCCCATCTCCGGCTGGTCCCGATCCTGCCCCGGATAGACGTCGATCAGCCTGACCACGACGTCGGTGTCGGTCCCCGTGGTCGCCTCCACGATGTCCGCGACCGGCGCCCCCTGCAGCTTGACCGGTGAGGTCAGCACGTCGCTGCTGTAGCTCAACACGTCCGGCCGCCCGTCGACGAAGCGCTGGTCGTGCACCAGCCAGGTCCGCCACGCCGGCCAGTCGTCGAAGCGCACCGGCCGCGGCTCGAACGGCACCGGCTTGGACGGGTCCGACACGTAGCTGTCCGACCCGTCGTCGCTCGGCTTGTCGTAGGAAAGCGAGAACCCCGCCCGCAGGTAGATCGGCGTCATCGCCTGCGCGCAGCCATGCTCGCACGCGACCGGCCAGTCCGAGAAATGCTCCCAATGGTTCTCCGCCGGCGCGTAGAACGCCACCCGCGCCAGGTTCGCCGGCTTGCCGCCGTTCAGATACTGCTCGAAGAACGGCACCACCATGTCGCGTCGATACTGCGCCGTCGTGTCGCCGTCCCAGAGCAGCGGCCCGAGATCGCGGCCGCTGGTCCCGACCTGGCTATGGAACCAGGGCCCCACCACCAGCCAGTTGTTGGCCTCGTGCCCCGCCTTCTTCAGCGCCGCGAAGCAGTGGTTCGCGCCCCACATGTCCTCCTGGTCCCACATCCCCTGTTCCCACAGCGTCGGCACGTCCGACGGATGCGCGCCCACCAGCCTGTCGAGCGCCTGGTCCTGCCAGAATGCGTCGTAGGTCGGATGCATCTTCATCTTCTGCCACCAGCCGAGCTGGTCCAGCCCCTGCGCCTGCGCGTACGCCCCGGTCGATCCCGCCGCGAGAAACGTCGTGTAGTCGTCGTAGTCCGCCCGCGGCACCGTATCCGACTTGCCCTTCGCCTCCGTCTGCTCCGCGATGTAGTCGAAGTTCGGCACCCGGAACGCGCCGTAGTGGAACCAGTCGTCCCCCATCCAGCCGTCGACCATCGGGCTCTCCGGCACCGCCGCCTTCAGCGCCGGATGCGGCGCCAGCAGCGCCATCACCACCGTCCATCCCTCGTAGGACGAGCCGATCATCCCGACGCGGCCGTTCGACTCGTGCACGTTCTTCACCAGCCAGTCGATCGTATCGTAGGCATCGGTGGTGTCGTCGGTCGCACTGGCGTTCAGCGGCCCGCGCGGCGGCCGCGTCATCTCGTACACGCCCTGCGAGCCGTATTTCCCCCGCACGTCCTGATAGACGCGGATGAACCCCGCTCGCGCCATCTCCTCGTCGCCGCGCCGCAGCACCTCCGTCATCAGCGGCGAATCGCTGCTCGCCGCCGCCTTGTGCGCGTCGTAAGGCGTGCGGGTCAGCACGATCGGCGCATCGTGCGCGCCTCGGGGGATCACGATCACGGTGTAGAGCTTCACCCCGTCGCGCATCGGGATCATCTCGATCCGGCGGACGTAATCGTTCTGCGATGTCGGCACGACGAAGTGCGGCGGGATGTCCCCCGCCGGCGCGGCGGCCTGGGCCGGCGCCGAACCCGGCGCGGCCACCGGTGCGGCCACCGGCGCGGCGATCGCGGCAGCACCCGCCGACGCGAGCAGGCCGGCCATGAAGACAGTCTG
>CAXUBM010000185.1:0-4738 GCA_964249235.1 uncultured Acetobacteraceae bacterium
GTGCCGGGCTTGGCGTCGGGCTTGTGCGGTGCGGCTTCGGCCTTCGGGGCGGAGGCGCCGTTCGAGGTGCCCTGCTCGAGCGTCGCGAGGAGGGCGCCGGCCTCGACCTCGTCACCCTCGGCGACCTCGTGCGGACCCAGGGTGCCGGCGACCGGCGCGTTGACCTCGACGGAGACCTTGTCGGTTTCGAGCTCGACCACCGCCTCGTCGGCCGCGACCTGCTCACCGGGCTGCTTGAGCCAGCGGGCGATGGTGGCGTTGGCGACGCTTTCGCCCAGCGGGGGCACCTTGATCTCGGCGGTCATGATCCTGTCCTCGACTGTGCGCGTGATCAGAGGCCGAGGGCGGCGGCGACAAGGGCCGCCTGTTCGGCGGCATGCGTGCTGGCCAGCCCGGTCGCGGGCGAGGCGGCGTGCTGGCGGCCGGCGTAGGAGACGCGGATGCCCTCCAGACCGACCGCCTCGAGGGCACGCTCGAGGAGCCGGTCGACGAAGCTCCAGGCGCCCATGTTGCCGGGCTCCTCCTGGCACCAGATGAAGCGCGCGGACGGGTAGCGGCTGAACTGGCGGGCGATCGATTTGAGCGGGAACGGATAGATCTGTTCGAGGCGGATGATGGCGACGTCCACGACGCCGGCGTCGCGGCGGGCTTGCAGGAGGTCGTAATAGATCTTGCCGGTGCAGACGACGACGCGCTTGATCTCGGCGTCGGGGGCGATCGGATCGGTCTCGGCGTAGATCGGGCAGAACGTGCTGCCGTCGTCCATCGCGTCGAGCGGGCTCACGGCGAGCTTGTGCCGAAGCAGTGATTTCGGCGTCATCAGCACGAGCGGCTTGCGGTAGTTGCGCTTGAGCTGGCGACGCAGGGCGTGGAAGTAGTTGGCCGGCGTGGTCAGGTTGCAGACCTGCATGTTGCGCTCCGCGCAGAGCTGCAGGTAGCGCTCGAGGCGGGCGGAGGAGTGTTCGGGCCCCTGCCCTTCGTAGCCGTGCGGCAGCAGCAGGGTCAGGCCGGACATGCGCAGCCACTTGGTCTCGCCGCTGGCGAGGAACTGGTCGATGATGACCTGCGCGCCGTTGGCGAAGTCGCCGAACTGGGCTTCCCACAGGACCAGCGTGTGCGGGTCCGAGAGCGTGTAGCCGTACTCGAAGCCCAGGACGCCGACCTCGGAGAGCAGGGAGTTGTAGACCTCGAAGCGTGCCTGGCCGTCGTCGATGTTGTTGAGCGGGATGTATTCGTTCTGGTTGGTCTGGTCGATCAGGACGGCGTGGCGCTGGCTGAAGGTGCCGCGCTGGCAGTCCTCGCCGGAGAGGCGGACGCGGTTGCCGTCGAGCAGGAGGGCACCGAAGGCGAGCGCCTCGGCGGTGGCCCAGTCGATGCCTTCGCCGCTGTCGATGGCCTGGCGCTTGGCCTCGAGCTGGCGGGCGATCTTGGGATTGAGGTCGAAGCCGGAAGGCACCTCGGTCAGGGCGCGACCGATGCGGCGCAGGGTCTCGGCGGGCGCGGCGGTGGGGTCGTTCTCGATCTCGCCGTCGTCCTTGGCCTGCTTCATGCCGGCCCAGCCGCCCTCGAGCCAGTCGGCCTTGTTGGGCTTGTAGTTCCTCGACGCGTCGGCGGCTTCGGCGAGACGCTCGGCGACGCCGTCCCACATCGCGTCGCATTCCTGCTTGGACAGGACGCCGTCGGCGATCAGTCGCTCGACATAGAGGCTGCGCGAGGTCTTCTGGCCGCGGATGGCGCGGTACATGGTGGGCTGGGTGAAGGCCGGCTCGTCGGTTTCGTTGTGGCCGTGACGGCGGTAGCAGACGATGTCGAGCACGATGTCGGACTTGAACTCCTGGCGGTAGTCGGCGGCCAGGCTGGCGGCGTAGACGACGGCTTCGGGTTCGTCGCCGTTGACGTGCAGGATCGGGGCCTGGACGGTCTTCGCGATGTCGGTGCAGTAAAGGCCCGAATAGGCGTGGGCGGGGACGGTGGTGAAGCCGATCTGGTTGTTGACCACCAGGTGGACGGTGCCGCCGGTGCGGTAGCCGATGAGCTGGCTCATGGCGAGCGTCTCGTAGACGCAGCCCTGGCCGGCGAAGGCGGCGTCGCCGTGCATCAGGATGCCCATGACCTGGCGGCGGTTGACGGTGTCGCCGCGGCGGTCCTGGGAGGCACGGACCTTGCCGACCACGACGGGGTCGACCGCCTCGAGGTGGGACGGGTTGGGAAGCAGCGAGATGTGGACATTGTGGCCGGCGATCTCGACGTCGGTCGAGGTGCCGAGATGGTATTTGACGTCGCCGGAGCCCTGGACGTCGTCGGGCTTGCTGGAGAGGCCGGCGAACTCGGAGAAGAGGGCGACGAGCGGCTTGCGGACGATGTTGACCAGCGTGTTGAGGCGGCCGCGGTGCGGCATGCCGATGACGATGCCGTCGGTGCCGGTCTCGGCGGCGCGGCCGATGATGGCGTGCAGGGCGGGGATGGTGGCTTCGCCGCCCTCGAGGCCGAAGCGCTTGGTGCCGACGAAGCGCTTCTGGCAGAAGGCTTCGAAGCCTTCCGCGTCGGTCAGGTGCTGCAGGATGCGGCGGCGGCTGTCGGCGTCGAAGGCGCGCTCCCAGGGGGCGCCCTCGATGCGCGCCTGGATCCAGGCTTTGCGGACCTGGTCCTGCATGTGCATGTATTCGACGCCGATCGGGCCGCAGTAGGAGCGGCGCAGCACGTCGAGGAGGGCGCGGACGCTGGCGTGGTCCTGGCCGACGAGGGCGCGCGCGTCGGCGCCAATGTAGAGGGGCCGGTCGAGCGCGCTCGCGTCGAAGCCGTCGGTGGCCGGATCGAGATCGGGCAGCGGCAACGGCTTGACGAGGCCGAGCGGGTCGAGCCTGGCTTCGAGGTGGCCGCGCGCGCGGTAGGAGTGGACGAGGCGCATGGCGCGCAGGCTCTCGTCGACGGTGGCGGACAGGTCGGCGGGTTCGGGGGCGGTCTTGGCCGGCGCGGGGCCGTCCGCTTCGGGGAGCGCGACGTCGCGCGGCGACCAGGAGGCGCCGGACGCATCGGCGAGCACCGCGCGCGCCTCGTCGTTGAGCGCCGCGAACAGCTCGGCGAAGCTCGAATCGACGCCGCCGGGATCGCGAGCCCACCGCGCATAGAGATCGGCGACATAGGCCGCGTTCGCGCCGTTGAACGCACCGGCCAGAATGTCCACGCCCGCCATCGTCTGCCTCCGCCTCCGCCGCGATCCGGATGCGACCGGAATGCGTCAATCTGTTGACGTCGAAGGTGGTTCAGACCCCGAGCTTCTTGAAGTCCTAGACCAGACGTTTGACCGAGGCGCAGGACGCGTCGAAGGCGGCGCGCTCGGCCGCGGTGAACTCGACCTCGACGATGCGCTCGACGCCGCCCGCGCCGAGAACCACCGGAACGCCGACATACAAGCCGCTCTGGCCGTACTGGCCGTCAAGCATCACGGCGCAGGGGAGGACGCGGCGCTTGTCCCGCAGGTAGCTTTCGGCCATGGCGACGGCCGACGCCGCGGGGGCATAGAAGGCGCTGCCCTTCTCGAGCAGCTTGACGATCTCGCCGCCGCCGTTGGCGGTGCGATGGACGATGGCGTCGATCCGCTCCTGGGTGGTCCAGCCCATGCGGACGAGGTCGGGGACGGGGATGCCGGCGACCGTGGAGTAGCGGGTGAGCGGCACCATGGTGTCGCCGTGACCGCCCAGGACGAAGGCGGTGACGTCCTCGACGGAGACGCGGAACTCTTCGGCGAGGAAATGGCGGAAGCGCGCGCTGTCGAGCACGCCGGCCATGCCGACGACCTTGTGGGCGGGCAGGCCGGATCGCTGCTGCATCACCCAGACCATGACGTCGAGCGGGTTGGTGATGACGATCACGAAGCTGTCGGGGGCGTGGTCGCGGATGCCGGCGGCGACCTGGCCGACGACCTCGGCGTTCTTGGCGAGCAGGTCGTCGCGGGACATGCCGGGGGTGCGGGGGAAGCCGGCGGTGACGATGACGACGTCGGCGCCGGCGATGGCGGCGTAGTCCGACGTGCCGAGCATGGTACTGTCGAAGCCGTCGACGGGCGCGGACTGCATGATGTCGAGCGCCTTGCCGGCGGCCACGCCACCGAAGACGTCGAAGAGGACGACGTCGCCGAGTTCCTTCAGGCCGATCAGGTGGGCGAGAGTGCCGCCGATGTTTCCGGCGCCGACGAGGGCGATCTTGTGGCGGGCCATGGCGTCTCCCGGTGAGCGGCCGGGCTCTGAGGGACGCCACGCGGATCACCCGGATCGCCGCGAAGCCGGGCCGAGGCGTAGTCCCTTTTGCGGATGGGGACAACCCGTCGCAGGGCCGGCCCCATCGTGGGATCCAAGGGGTGCGCCCCTTGGCGGGGTTTCAGGGGCGGCGCCCCTGACGCGGTATAAAGCCGCGATGACAGACTCGATTCGCTTCCTGCACACGTCTGACTGGCAGATCGGGCGCAGCTTCCGCTTCGCGGACGACGTGACGCTCGGGGTGCTGGCGGATGCCCGGCTGGAGGCGATCGGCGCGATCGGGCGGTTGGCGCACGACGAGGGGATCTCGACCGTGCTGGTGGCGGGCGACGTCTACGACGTGGAGCGGCCGACCGAACGCTCGCTTCGGCAGCCGGTGGAGCGGATGGCGGCCTTTCCGGGGGTGACCTGGCATCTCGTACCGGGCAATCACGACCCGGATCGGCCGGGAGGAGCGTGGGAGCGTCTGCTGCGGACGGGGT
>CAXUBM010000186.1:0-4733 GCA_964249235.1 uncultured Acetobacteraceae bacterium
CGTTACGCCCGCCCGCCCGCTGGCCGGTTCCAGCCGCGGCCTTGATCCCCATAGGCGACGCAGGCGGTCTCGGTCACGCAGAGCGTGTCCTCGAGCTTGATCATGCCGCACCTCGGATGCGACAGCGTCGTCTCGACCGACACGATCATGCCGGGCGCCAGCGGCCGCTTCGCATCATAGGAGTCATAGGGAACCGGCGCCCGCTCGCTGATCCGCGGCGCCTCGTGCGTGATGATGCCGACGCCATGGGCGACGAAGTGCAGCACGTCCCGATGCGGTGAACGCGACACCAGCGGCTCGGCCGCCGCGTAGATCTCCTCGGCAAGCGCGCCGGCGTGGATCGGGCGGCGTGCCGCCTGCTGGATCGCTTCCACCTCGGCAAGCAGGTCCTCGAGTTCAGCGTCCGGTTCGCCCAGAATGCCCATCCGGCAGAGGTCGCCGACGTAGCCGTCGAAACGCCCGCCGGAATCGAGCGTCAGGATGTCGCCCGCTTGCAGAACCTGGTCCGAGGGCGCCCGGTTGAGGCTCGTCCCGGCGCTGATCAGGCAGTATTCGAACACCAGGTCGCGCTGCCACTCGTGGCCGCGCAGCAGGCCGACGACGTCGCGCTTGGTCATTCCCGGCCGCAGCGCGTCGAACGTCGCGAGCATGGCGTCGACGACGCGCTCGGACGCTTGCCGGATCTTGTCGAGCTCCGACGGCGTCTTGACCGCACGCAGCCGCTCGAGCGGGAAATGCGCTTCGACGATGTCCCGATCGGGAAGCGCCCGGCGCAGCAGATCGGCCGCATCGGCCGGCATGAACGAGAACTCGATCCCGATCCGTCCCGACCCGCCGAGAGCACGGACGTGCTCGATCGCCACCTCCATCGCCGGCACCGAACCCCAGACCGTGGTGTCGACTTTTTCGATCCAGAACGCGCCGTTCTCCGCCTCGAACTCCTCCATTTTCTGGCCGACATAGGAGGCGGCGCCGGCCCGTCCGCGCGGATAGACGAGAATAGGAAGGTAGCGGCTCAGACCGATCGCGTCCGAATGGTCGCAGAAGAAGTAACGGTAGCCGCCGAGCAGATACTGGATGTTGTGCTTGCTGGTCACCAGCAGGATGTCGATCCCCGCCTCTTCGAGCAGTTCGTCGAGCCTGGCAGCATCGAACGGCAAGGCGGCGGCACGGGGTTGGTTTTCGAGCACCGGCATGATGGGTCCTCTCCACGCGGTCAACCGAGATACTCCATGATGTGGAGACCGGCACCGCTCCAGTCCGTACAATAGAGGATACCGTTGGCATCGACGAACACGTCGGCCGAATGGAGCACGACGGGCCGGTTCGGACGCGGGTCGAGCAGCTTCTTCGGCGCCGGCGGGACCAGCGCCCCCACTTCCGCCGGCCGAAACGGGTCGCGTATATCGTAGACTCGAACGCCGGCATTCTGATAGGTGGCGAAGATCAGCTCCGAGCTGACGAACGATCCGGGCCGGTTCTCGTGAATGTTGTGCGGCCCGAAGTGGCCGCCGACCGCGACGTAGTCGCGATCGTTCGGAACCGGAAAGGTCGCGATGCCGACCGGGTTGGCCGGCACACGGTTGTCGAACATCCAGATCGGCTTGATGCCGTCTTCCATCCCGTCGAGCACCGCCTCGTCGAGCACGACCAGCAGGTCGCGGTCCGGGAGCGGCAGGCAATTGTGCGTACCGCCGCCGAACGGGGGCGCCCAGTTCCGATGCACGATCTGCTTTGGATCAGTCCGGTCGGCCACGTCGACCACGACCATGCAGGCATCCCGCCACGCGCAATAGGCGATGTCGCCATGGACCACAGCATGATGCAGCCCGTAGCGGCCGAACTCGAGCGGCCAGTGCCCGACCTCGCCCGCGGCGCGGTTCATGCCGGGTAGCCAGAACCGCCCGGCGATCAATGGCCTGGTCGGGTCGGCCATGTCGATCGTGATCAGGATGTAGTCGCTGAACCCGTCAAGCATGGCGGACGCGTAGGCCCAGCGGCCGCCCACATACCAGATCCGGTGCAGCCCCCGACCCTCGATCGGCATGAAGCCGATCTGCCTGGGTTGGGCCGGCGACGAGACATCGTACACCGCCATGCCCGCCGACCAGTCGCGGACGCGGCCTTCCCCCTCCTTGGCGTGCTCATCCGCCCGCGGCTTGTAGTAGTTTCGCTCGTCGTTCATCTCCGGGACGGTGAACATGTCGCGACCGTGCACCAGCAGCAGCAGGTCGTCATGGACCTGCAGATGAAGACTCCAGGTGTTGGGCGGATTGGCGACGTAGTTGACCGTGCGCGGCGCGGTCGGATCGCGCACGTCGACGACGCTGAACCCCTTCGAGCACACGTGACCAATGAAGGCGTGGCCGCGATAGACCATGATCTGCTGCCCGTCCGCGCGCCCCCCCTGATCGTCGAACCCGATCAGCCGCATGCGCTCGGCGTGGGTCGGGACGGGCAGATCGGTCGACATCATGGCGTTCTCCGAGACGGCCGGGTCAGAAAGCGACGGCCTGCCCGTCCTTGCGTGGATCGGAACCGGCGACGAACCCCGCCGCCGTCCGCAGGACGATCTGGGCACCGCCGAACGCGAAGACCTCTTCGGGCGACTCCACGATGATCTCGTGCCCAAGCGCCCGCAGCGCCTCGATCGTGCCGGTCCCGAGCCCCGGCTCGACCGCGACGGTGCGTCCGCCGACCACGCGCCAGCGTGGCGCATCGGCTGCCGCCTGCGGGTTCTGGCCGAAGCCGAGCACGCGAAGGCACATCTGGACGTGACCCTGCGCCTGCATCGGGCCGCCCATCACCCCGAACGACATCAGCGGCGCGCCGTCCATCGTCGTGGCGAAGCCAGGAATGATGGTATGCAGCGGCCGGCGGCCGCCGGCCACCCGGTTGACGTGCCCGGGCGAGAGCACGAAGCCGGCGCCGCGGTTCTGCAGGCTGATCCCCGTCCCCGGCACCACCACGCCCGAGCCGAATCCCATGTAGTTGGACTGGATGAACGAGACCATCATCCCCGCCGCGTCGGCCGCCGCGAGATAGACGGTACCACCGGACCCGGGCACGCCATAGGCGGGCACCCCGGCCCGATCGGGATCGATCGCGCGCGCCCGCTCCTCGAGATAGGCCGGGTCGAGCAACGCCGAGGCCGTGACCCTCATCGAGCGCATGTCCGCCACGTGCTCCTCGAGATCGGCCAGCGCCAGC
Organism: uncultured Acetobacteraceae bacterium; assembly: GCA_964249235.1. Lineage (GTDB taxonomy): Bacteria > Pseudomonadota > Alphaproteobacteria > Acetobacterales > Acetobacteraceae > CAXTPV01. The sequence goes on from CAXUBM010000186.1 coordinate 3,211, forward strand.
TTGGTCGCCTCGATCGCGAGATGGATCGTACGCGGGTCGTCCGGACCGTCGCCCAGCGCGCGATCGCCCAGCATGCCGAGCGCCATCAAGGTCGCGATGCCCTGCCCGTTGGGCGGCAGCTCGTGGACGAGCGCGCCTGCGAACTCAACCGAAACCGGGTCGACCCAGTCGGCCTGATGGGACGCGAGATCCTCGCCGGTGAGCGCGGCACCGTGGCGCCGCGCATCGTTTGCCATCGCTTGGGCGAGCGCGCCCCGATAGAACGTCTCCCCGCCGGTGACCGCGATCTGCTCCAGGGTTCCCGCCAGTCCGGGATTGCGGAAGGTCTCGCCCGCTCGCGGCGCGCGACCTCCCGGCAGGAAGCAGTCGGCGAAACCGGGCTGATCGCGCAGAGCGAGGCCGGCACGTGCCCACAGGCCGGCGATCGCCGGCGAGACCGGAAAGCCGTCCCGCGCGTAGGCGATCGCGGGTGCCGCCACCGTCTCGAGCGGGAGCCTGCCGAACCGCCGCGACAGCGCGACCCAGCCGGACACAGCACCCGGCACGGTGACCGACTCCCACCCGCGCTGCGGCACGGCGTCCAGGCCCGCGAAACGCTCCGGCGTCCACGCGACCGGCGACCGGCCGCACGCGTTCAGGCCGTGCAGTCCCGTGGGGTCCGAGACGATCGCGAAGGCGTCGCTGCCGAGACCGCACCCGGTCGGCTCGACGACCGTCAGGGTGATGGCGGCGGCGACCGCCGCGTCGACCGCGTTGCCGCCCGCCATCATCATGCGCACGCCTGCCGCCGCCGCCAGGGGCTGCGAGGTCGTGACCACGTTCGCCCCGGCGACCGGCGCGCGCCGGGACGGGTAGGCGACCGCGAAATCGACGTCTTTCATCACCCCGCCTCAAACCGCAGCCAGCGATGACCCTATGGACTTGTTGTGCCCTGCGCAACATGGCGGTCGTCCCGGACCGGAACGCGTCCGAGCCCGCTGCCGGCGACGGTTCGAACGCCGGCTGGCGAGCTCTCGGGAAAGCCTCCCGGTGACGATTGGTCGAGGAGACAGACAGTCGATGCGGCATGCAATCGCCTGTTGTCCTGAGCCCGATCCGCGCGGGCACCGGCGAGCTTCACAGCGCGGGTGTTGCGCCGAAGGTGGCAAACTCGCGGCGATGGTGCTCGATGAAGCCGAGAAGGTGTTCGGCGTCACGCGCGATGCCGGAAAAGCGGCCGGAGCCCCAGGTGTGCAGCCAAGGCAAGCCGAGAAAATAGAAGCCGGGAACGGAGGTGGCGCCGCGGTGGTGGACAGGGCGGCCGCGCTCGTCGAAGACCGGCAGCTCGACCCGGCGATAATCGGCGCGAAAGCCGAGGCACCAGACGACGCTCGCGACACCTTCGGCGCGGAGGTCGAGCGTGAGACGGTCCGCCTCGGGGCGCCATGGCGGGGCATAGGGCAGCTCGGTCGGTGCCTCGATCCGCTTTTTTTTTTTTTTGTTTTGGAGTCTTCGGTTTTTTACAGGTTTGGTGTCGTCGGCAG
>CAXUBM010000187.1:0-286 GCA_964249235.1 uncultured Acetobacteraceae bacterium
TCCTTGGGGCGAGGCTAGAGCACCGCGGATGGCGAAGCACTGGCAGATTTCGGACATGGACTGGGGTGGATTCGACGCCGCTCGGGTCGATGCTTCGCTGATCCCGATGGTCAAGGCGGCGGCGGTGGTCGAGCGCAACGGCACCGACTACGCGAAATACCTCTGCAACGTGTTCCATGACGACCCGGACTTCCGCCAGGCGGCGCGGAACTGGGCGGTGGAGGAGGTGCAGCACGGCGACGCGCTCGGGCGATGGGCGATGCTGGCCGACCCTGATTGGGACTAT
>CAXUBM010000187.1:296-4733 GCA_964249235.1 uncultured Acetobacteraceae bacterium
GTACAGCGCCGGCTACAAGCTGCCGCTCGACCTCGACCGCTCGGTGCGGGGCTCGCGGACGGGCGAGCTGATCGCGCGCTGCATCGTGGAGACGGGAACGTCGAGCTTCTACACGGCGGTGGCGGAGCGGACGGACGAGCCGGTGCTGCGGCAGGTGTGCAAGCAGATCGCGGCGGACGAGTACCGCCACTTCAAGCTGTTCTACGACCACATGCATCGCTACCTGACGCGCGAGAAGATCGGGGTGGTGCAGCGCACGCGTATCGCGCTGGGTCGGGTGACGGAGACGGAGGACGACGAGCTGGCGTTCGCGTTCCACGTGACCAATGATCCGCCGGGACGGGCGTACGAGCACGAGCGCTGCATCGCCGGCTACATGGCGGGGACGCTGGGAGCGTACCGGCGCGAGCACCTGGCGCGCGGCGTCGGCATGATCTTCAAGGCGATCGGGTTCCGGCCGCACACGCGGGTGGCGGATGCGGCGACGTCGTTGTCGTGGTTCCTGATGCGCCGGCAGCAGCGCCGGTTCACGCGCACGCTGGCGCGGCTGTCGGGATCGAGCGATGCGGCCGGCGCGGCGGCGCGGTCGGGCTCGAGGTTACATTAGGAAACGGACGGCGCCGCCGACGCGAGGATCCTCCGGCGCAGGGGGAGGAGGCGTGAGACTGATCGGTTTGGTCCGACATCTGGTACGTCCGCCGCCGGACGGTTCGGAGGTGAGCCAGGCGGGGCGGCTCAGGCCGGCGCGCGGAATCGCGCTGGCGGTCGGACTCGGACTGCTGTTCTGGCTGGTGGTGATCTGGGTCATGTAGCGGAGCGTTGGTCGCGCCGGCGGCGCCGGGGCGGGCGGCGCGCCGCCGGGGTGCTCGCGAGACCGATTGTGTCTCCCGGCGAATTTGTCTCGCTCGGTGAGACATGACAAAAAAAGGAGTTGCATAGGCGGATCGTTTTTTTTAAAAAGCAGAACTAAGGGCGGTTAGCTGTTGGCCTCGTGCGACGACGGATGAACCTGGCTCTTACTCCAAGCAGAGGCTTGAAAAACGTGGCAGGCGATGTCGTCGAGCTGGCTTTGCCGGTGGTCGAACTAGGGGCGAGTGCTTCGGTTTCGACCGACCAGGACGTGTTGTTGCTGCCCGTGTTGCAGTTCAAGCGGGCGTTCGACGCCATCGGGGCGATGCTGTTACTTTTGGTTGCCTTGCCGGTGCTGCTGTTGATTGCGCTGGCGGTGGCGACGGACGGTGGTCCGGTGTTCTATGGTCACCGTCGAGTCGGCCGCGGCGGGCGGTCGTTCGCGTGCCTGAAATTCCGGACCATGCGTCCCGACGCGGACGAGGTGCTGGCCTCGCTGCTGGCGCGCGACGAGCAGGCGGCGCTCGAGTGGGCGATACGGCGCAAGCTGCGGGACGATCCGCGGGTGACGCGGATCGGGCGACTGCTGCGCGTGTCGTCGCTCGACGAGTTGCCTCAACTGATCAACGTCCTTCGCGGCGAGATGAGTCTGGTGGGGCCGCGTCCGGTGGTGCAGGCGGAGCTCGACCAGTATTACACGGGCGCTGCGGCGGCGAGCTACTTATCGGTGCGCCCGGGATTGACCGGGCTTTGGCAGGTGAGCGGACGTTCGGACGTCGATTACGACGAGCGGGTGGCGCTCGACTGCGCTTACGTGCGTGAGTTGTCGCTGGGCGGTGATGTGCGGCTGCTGGTGCGCACGGTGGGCGCGCTGTTCCGGCGGGTGGGCGCGTATTAACGCGGACTCTCGGCCGAAGGAGGTAAGTGCCCATGGCGCGCTCATCCCTTCGTTCTAGGTGCGTGTGTCTCGTTAGCTGATCGATCTTTTTGTTGACAAAAGGTAGTTGATTCCCGAAAAAGAGACTACCCCGCAAAAAGGGGACGTTGGCTTTTCGGATCGGTTAGCCGTGGCTTCCGGACGTTTCGCTTTCTCCAGACATCGAGGCCTGCCGTGACCCAGACGATTGTCGAGTCCACCGACCTTTCCTCTTCACAAGGCGCGCACCTGTCCGATGCGGACGCGTTCGACGCAGTCGCGCGCGGGGCGCTCGACGAGCAGGCCTCGTATGGCGTCGACCAGTTGATGGGCGAGCTGCGACGCGACTTCGGCGAGCGGTTCCGACGCGGCCGGGGCCGGGTCATGGGCCTGCGCGCGGCGCTGATCGACCGCTCGAAGCTGAGCCGCGACTGCCTGCTGCAAATTTCCAAGGAACTGGACCAGTTGGTCGACATGGCGGCGTTCGCGACGCTCGAGGAATGCGTGGGCGTGGAGACGCGCGAACTGGACCTGATCCTCTACAATCACCATGCCTGCCTGGATTTGCGCGAATGCTTGGCGTCGATCACGGCGGCGATGCCGTCGGTGCCGGTGATCGTGTTGTCGGAGACCGACGGCGAGCGGGATGCCGCCGACGCGATGTTGGCGCTGCGGGGTGGGGCGCGCGGCTTCGTGCCGACACGCACGACCGGCATCGAGATGCTGTCGGCGGCGATCGGCGTGGTGATGGCGGGCGGGACGTTTGCGCCGCTGGAGCTGCTGATGGCGCCGCTGCAGCCCGCGCCGATGCCGGTCGAGCAGCCGGTCTCGGTCGAGGACAGCCCGGTGCTGAGCCGGCTGACGACTCGCCAGAAGGCGGTGCTGAGCCTGATCCGCCAGGGCAAGGCGAACAAGATCATCGCCCACGAGCTGAGCATGAGCGAGAGCACGGTCAAGGTTCACGTGCGCAACGTGCTTCGCAAGATGGGGGCGACGAACAGGACACAGGCTGCGTACAACGCCCAACGCATGTAACCCGGTCCCGTTCTCCGGCACCCTCGGACGTTCGGCGCGGATGACATTGGCAAGGTCACGATCGATGGCGGGCAACATGGCCGGCGGGGCTTTGGCGAGGCGGTTGCGGCAGGACGTCGCGTCGGTTTGCCTGCGGACGGCGGCGATGTTGACGGCGCGGCGTATGCGGGAGCGCGGCGGGGCGCGGCGGTTCGACCGGATCGTGATCGGCGCACCGCGGGCCAAGGCGAACGGGATCGCGGCGGGCGCGCGTCTGCAGGCCGATTGGTTGCGCCATGCCGGGCACGACGTGCAGTTGCTGGACGCGACGGCGTCGTTGCGCAACCCGTTCCGCCGCGTCGAGCATCGGGCGGGCAGCGTCTACATCTTCCATTGCGGAGCGCCGCAGACGGCGAGCCTGGTCGGCGCGGCGCTGCCGGCGGCGGCGGCGGCCTGGCGGATCGGCTACTGGGCGTGGGAGCTGCCCGATCCCGATCCCGGCTGGATCGGCCATGACTGGCACGTGCACGAGGTGTGGACGCCGAGCGGGTTCGCCGCGGCGAGCCTGGCCGGGGTGACGGCGCGGCCGATCGCGGTGATGCCGCACCGGGTGCGGCCGATGGCGCCGCGGGTGCGCGACCTTTCGGTTCCGTTCACGGTGCTGGCGATGGCCGACAGCCGGTCGAGCTTCGCGCGCAAGAACCCGGCGGGAGCGCTGGCGGCGTTCCGGCGCGCGTTCGGCGACAGGGCCGACCGGCGACTGCTGCTGAAGCTTTCGGGACGGCCGGGCGAGATCGCGGCGCTGGAGGACGAACTGGCGCCGATGATGGGGGCGAACGTCGTGCTGGTCAAAGGGCATGTCGAGGCGGAGGCGATCGAGCGGCTGTATGGCCAGGCCGACGTGCTGCTGTCGCTGCACCGCGCGGAAGGGTTCGGTTTGCCGATGCTCGAGGCGATGGCCCGCGGCGTGCCGGTGGTGGGGACCGGGTGGTCGGGAAACCGGGAGTTCGCGGGGCCGGAGAACGCCGCGCTGATCGGCTATCGGCTGGTGCCGGTGGTGGACCCGGCGGGGATCTATCGGGACAGCGTCTGGGCGGAGCCGGACCTGGACGAGGCGGCGGCGCATCTGCGGATGCTGGCCGACGAGCCGCTGCGGCATCAGCGCCTGAGCCTGCGCGCGCACCGTTCGGTGGTCGAGCATTGGGAGGCGGGCGGACTGCCGCCGCTGCCGGCGACGGTCGCGCCGGAGCGGGCGGCCTCGTGAGTCGCTCAGCGAAGTTCGAGGACGCGCTCCGGGTCCAGACGCCCGGTGGCGAGGTGGCGCAGGGCGAGGAGATTGCCGGCCAGACGGCCGCGGCGGTCGATCCAGGCTTCCGGGCGCGGCGAGCGGACGGCGTTCATGGCGATGTTGCGCGCGATGTGCTCGAGCGCGCGGCCGAGCGGGTAGCCGCCGCCCTTGCGCCAGAGATAGAGCGGATTGGCGACCTGCGAGTAGCCGAAGCGGCGGCCGGAGACGCGTCCGCGCTTGACGCCGAGATGGACGCCGGACGCGCCGTGCAGGCGGGCGAGACGGCCGGACGGTGCGAGGCGGCGGGAGAAGTCGACGTCCTCCTGCCAGCCATAGAGCGGCAGGCGCTCGTCGAACCGCAGGCCGGCGC
>CAXUBM010000188.1:0-3168 GCA_964249235.1 uncultured Acetobacteraceae bacterium
ACATCGACGTCGTGATCGACGGCGATGGCGCGGCCGCGGGCCTCGGCGAGGCGGACGGAGAGGAGCTGGGCTTCGGAGCGGAGCAGGAAGCCGGGGGAGCGGGAGGGGCCGCGGGCGACGACGAGGCCGACCATCAGGCCGAGGATGACGAGGACGACCAGGGTCTCGATCAGGGTGAAGCCGCGCTCGGCCATCGGCTACTGGGCGAGGTTGTTGAGGCTGAGCATGGCGAGCAGGAGCGAGCTGACGATGCCGGCGATCAGGCCGCCCATGACGATGGTGATGGTGGGTGTGAGCAGCGAGACCAGGCGCTGGGTGTTGATGCGGGTGCGCTCCTCGTGGATCTCGGCGGCGCGCAGCGCCATGGCGCCGAGCTGGGCGGTCTCCTCGCCGAGGCGGAGCAGGTAGATGGTGCGCTGGGGGAAGACGTTGGCGGTCGAGAGCGGGGCGGACAGGCCGCCGCCGCCCTTGGCGACCACGGTGGCGCGCTCGATGGCTTCGACGCCGACGAGGTTGGTCACCGCGTCGCGGGCGATGGCCAGGGCGGCGATCAGGGACACGCCGTTGAGCACCAGGGTGCCGAGCGTGCGGCAGAGCTGGGCGGCCATGATTTCGCGGGCGAGGGAGCCCAACACGGGGATGCGCAGCAGGATGCGGTCGGCGACGAGGCGGGAGGCGGGGCGGCGGAGCGCCTCGCGCAGGCCGAAGCCGGCGAGGACGAGGAGGATGAGGAGGAAGATGCCGTACTGGCCGAGGAAGGCGCCGGCGTCGATCATCAGCTGGGTTTCGGCGGGCAGGGCGACGCCGTTCTGCTGGAAGAGGGGGACGAACTCGGGGAGGACCTGGGTCAGCAGGAGGACGATGGAGCCGGTGGCGGCGACGAGGAGGAGGATGGGGTAGATCAGGGCGGAGCGGACGGTGGCGCGCAGGCTGCGCTGGCGTTCCAGGAGGATGGCGAGGCGTTCGAGCGTCTCGGCGAGCGTGCCGCCGGCTTCGCCGGCGCGGACCAGGCCGACATAGAGTCGGGAGAAGCTCTTCGGGTGCTGGGCCAGGGCGACGGCGAGCGGGCTGCCGTCGCGGACGCGGTCGCGGACGGATTCGAGGACGCCCTTGACCTTGGGCGAGGCGGAGATCTCGATGAGGAAACGCAGCGAGCGGTCGAGGTCCTGGCCGGCGCCGAGCATGGTGGAGAGCTCGCGGGTGACCGTGGTGACCTGATCGCGGCCGATGCCGCCGGCGCCGCCGATCTCGAGCGAGAGGAGGTTGGAGAGGGTGCCGGCGCGCTCGGGCTCGACGCGCATCGGGATCTGCTGCTGGCGCTGCAGGAGGTGGACGACGGCGGCCTCGTCGGCGGCCTCGATCACGGTGCGGGCGAGTTCGCCCGAGGCGGTCAGGGCCGTGGTTCGGAAGCGGGGCATGCGATGCACAGCATAAGGCCTGCGAGGGCCGGGGAGTAGGGCGTGCGGGCACGCCGTCGGGCTGGTGCTGGTTGCTGCGGATCGTCGGGTCTGGGGCCTCAGGCCCCAGCGGGTCCAGGGCAGAGCCCTGGCCTACTGCTGCCTAGCCGGCGCCGCCGTCAGGGGCTGCAGGAGCCGCCGCCGAGCACACAGAATGCGGCGCAGGAGCGGTGGTTGAGGTGGACGGCGCCGCCGGCCTCGGCGAGCGTGGCCCCGAGCTCGAAGGCCGGGTCGTAGGGCAGCAGGGTGCAGCTCACCACCGCAGGGCGTTCCGCTCCGCGGCGTTTGATCACCATGCGCGAGCCGGCGCACATCACGTCGCTCGGCTGCTTGCCCAGGATCGCCCAGCAGCTCTCGGTGATCTCGGGCACGTTCGCCGCCGCGTCCATTTCGGGGAACAGCACGAGACGCGCGGGGTCGGAGGCGTCGATGTCGAGGCCGAGCCCGGCGAACAGGGTGCGGTAGCCGGCACGCAGCGAGGGCTCGTCCTCGTCCCACAGGGTGCGGCCGGCGACCGCGAGATCGAAGCCGTGGCGACCCAGGAAGCGCAGGCCGGCGATGGCGGGCGACCAGCTGCCCGCGCCGCGCACGGCCTCGTGGCGATCGGGCGTGTGGTGGTCGAGCGAGACGCGGATCGCCAGACGGGCGCCGTGCTCGCGCCGGAGCCGCAGCAGCTCGGCCTCGACGCGCTGCATCGGGCGCATCGCGTTGGTCAGCACCAGGACGCGGTATCCCGCCTCGAGCGCGTCGGACATGATCGCCGGCGTGTCGCGGTTCATGAAGGGCTCGCCGCCGGTCAGGGCGATCTGCTCGAGCTCCGGGTGGAGCGTGCGGGCTTCCGCAAGGAAGGCCTGCGCCTCGGCGCGGCTCAGATAGGCCAGGCGATCGTTGGTCGGACTGCTCTCGATGTAGCAGCCGGCGCAGCTGACATTGCACAGCGTGCCGGTGTTGAACCAGAGCGTGCGGAGGGCGTCGAGCGGCACCGAGGCGCGACGCTCGCCGGTCGCGGTGATCAGCCTGTCGGCGAAGCGCGGCTTCGGTGCGGCGGCGGTGGCGGGCCAAGTGGCTGCGCGATTGGTGGACCAAAGCAGGGCGGCCGGCTCGTACGGGTGTCCGCGCCGTGCCAGCTCGTCGGGCGGCAGTATGTCGCAACCGGGCCAGAGCCCGGTGTGCAACGCGGTCGCGTAGGCGTCCGGCAGGCCCGCGGACCGCATCGCCAGGGCGGCAGCCTCGGCATCGTAGGTCAAGGCGTGGTGGCGCAGTTCGAGCCCGCCGGGACACGGGGTGAGCACGCTGAACCAGCCGCGCGGCGTGCCGTCGTTGGCCGGCATGCCGATCGCGCCGGGGTTGTGCCACAGCCCGAGCGGGGAGATGCGCGTGAAGGGCAGGCCGCAATGGCCGCCGATCACCCCGTCGGCGCCGGCCAGGGCGAGCTGGCGGTCCAGCTCGGGTGCGTCGGAAGGCCAGACGAACTGGTTGGAGCGCTCCATCCCGCCATGCAGGACCAGCAGGCGACGGCCGGCGATGTGCAACTCCAGGCGGGAGGGCAGGCCGCGCATCCAGGCCCGGTCGTCGGCCGACAGCGTCGCGTCGGCGTGCGCGAACCAGGCGGCGGCCAGGCGGTCGCAGGCGCTGCGGGCGGGAAAGCCGCAGCCGCAATCGCCGGCACCGGCGCCGAGCTGCTCCTCGCAGTTGCCGGCGACCACGGCGA
>CAXUBM010000188.1:3178-4718 GCA_964249235.1 uncultured Acetobacteraceae bacterium
GCGATGCCCGCCGTGCGGATCAAGGCCGTGCATGGCGCCGCGTCGGCGCCGTAGGCGACGACGTCGCCGGTGCAGATCATCCGCCGCGGCGGGATGCCGAGCCGGGCCGCGGCGGCGAAGAGGGCTTCGGTCGCCTCGCGGTTGCCGTAGGGGCCGCCGAACAGCAGCACCGGGCCGTGGGCGACGAGCCGGGGAGGAGAGGTCGCCAGCGCGGTCGGCACGCTTATGTCCCCTCCTCTGATCAGACGCGGTGGACATGGCCTGTTCGCGCGCAAACGGAAGGGTCACGCCGCATGCTGCCGCAGATCGCGCCCTGGATCGTGCTGACCCTGTTCTGCGCGATTACTTGGGCGGTGACGCCGCGCCGGGTCAGCGCGCCGCAGTTCTTCGACGGGCGGCGCGACGACGCGCGGCCGCCCGGCGTGCTGACCGTGGCGATGAGTGCCGCCATCACGTGGGTGTTCGCCAAGTCGATCGCGAACGCCTCCGCGCTGGCCTACGGCTACGGCCTGGCGGGCGGGATCGGCTACACCGTCTATTATCTGAGCTTCCTCGTGGCCGGGGTCGCGATCTGGCGGATCCGCCGGCGGTGGCATTACCGGTCGCTCTCGCACCTGCTGGCGAATCGCTACGGGCCGGGTTGCGCGCGGCTGTTCCTGCTGCTGGTCGCCTTCCGGCTGCTCAACGAGGTCTGGTCCAACACGAAGGTGATCTCGCTCTATTTCGGGACCGAGGGTTCTGCGCCCTACTGGTGGGCGGCCGTGCTGACCACCGTGTTCACCGTGCTCTATGCCTGGCGCGGCGGCATGCGGGCCAGCCTGACGACCGACCGTGTGCACATCGTGCTCGCCTTCGCGCTGCTGGCGGCGGTGCTGGCGCTGATCCTGCCGCCGCTGTCGGCACACGGCCTGGCCACCGTGCCGCGGGCGACGGCGGCGGCGGGCGTCACCTTCTGCCTGCTCGCGTTCGTGCAGATCTTCTCCTACCCGTTCCATGATCCCGTGCTGACGGACCGCGGCTTCCTCAACCAGCCAAGCGAGGCGCTCCGCGCCTTCCTGCTGGCCGGCTTGCTGAGCGGCGGCTTCATCTTCCTCTTCAGCCTGATCGGCCTGTACGGCCGCGCCTTCGGGCTGGGGAGCAATCCCAGCGTCGGCGTCCCGGCGTCGTTCGGGGTGCCGATGCTGATGCTGTTCAACGCGATCATGCTCGTCTCCGGCGGGTCGACGATCGACTCCGCCTTCACCAGCGCGGCCAAGCTGGCGGGGCGGGACTGGCGGCTGAACGCGGCGGCAGCGGGCTCGCGCAGCCTGTGGATCGGGCGGCTGGCGATCGTGGCGGTGGCGATCGTGGGAAACCTGCCGCTGCTGACGATCTACATGGGCGGCCGGATCGGCCCGGCCGTGATCGCGGCGACGACGCTCAGCGGCACGATGGTGATGGGCCTGGCGCCGATCTTCCTGCTCTGCTGGGTGAAGCGGGCGGGGGCGCTCAGCTTCCAGCTGGCGTTCTGGCCGGGCATCGTGCTGGGCGTGATCCGAGG
>CAXUBM010000189.1:0-233 GCA_964249235.1 uncultured Acetobacteraceae bacterium
CGCTGGTGGTGTTCGCGGTGGCGGGCGTGCTGTTCGTGATGCAGGAGCGGCGGGCGGCGGATCCGATGCTCGATATCCGGCTGTGGACGCACAGGCCCATCGCGACCACCAACCTGACGACGCTGCTGAGCGGGCTGGCGATCATCGGCTTGTCGACGTTCCTGCCGATGTATGTGCAAGGGGTGCTGGGGCGATCGGCGCTCGTGGCCGGGGTCACGCTGCCGAGGATGGTT
>CAXUBM010000189.1:243-733 GCA_964249235.1 uncultured Acetobacteraceae bacterium
CACCCGGTTCGGCTTGCGGCGGACGCTGTTGATCGGTGCGTGCCTGCTGCCGGTGGGAGCGATCGCGTTCCGGATGCTGGGGCAGGGGATCTCGCCGCTGGTGGCGGGGTGCGGATCGATGGTGATGGGGTTCGGGATGGGGTTCCTGAGCAACGCGTCGATCGTGATCGTTCAGGAGAGCGTGGGCTGGGCGGAGCGCGGGATGGCGACGGCGTCGAACATCTTCTCGCGCAATCTGGGCAGCACGCTGGGGGCGGCGTTGCTGGGGGGTGTGCTGAACTGGAGCCTGTCGCGTGATCCGGGAGCGTTCGAGCAGGTGCGGCGGCTGCTGGGCGGCCCGGTGGGGCGCGTATCTGATCCGGCGATACGGACGGCGCTGGCGCACGGGCTGCATCTCGCCTTTCTGGCGATGTTCGCGGCTTGCCTGACGACGTTGTTGTTCGCGCTGCTGGTGCCGTCGGTGGCGATCAAAGGTGGGGGGGGGGGGGCG
>CAXUBM010000189.1:743-4718 GCA_964249235.1 uncultured Acetobacteraceae bacterium
AGGTCGGTGTTCTTCCCCGAACGCGGGCGGGTTCTAGACCCCGGACCCCTTGACTTAGATTTGGGCCCGGTCCAGGGGGCACGGCCCCCTGGCGGGGTGCGGGGCAGAGCCCCGCGTCCTAGAACGGCGAATTCGGGTCATACCATTCCTTGGCGTTGTCCTTGGTGATCAGGATCGTGGACAGCAGCAGCGTGCCGCGGACGGCGGCGTTGGCCATGAAGTGCGCGGCGGTGAGGTCCATGGCGGTCTTGACCATCGAGGGCGGGTAGGAGACGTCGATCGGCATCATCTTGTCACCGTCCATGACGCCCTTGATGACCTGCTTCATGCCGGCGCCGCCGACCATGAACTTGATGTCGGTGCGGTGGGCCTGGTCGATGGCGCGCAGCGCGCCCTGGGCGACATCGTCGTCGGCCGCCCACACGGCATCGATGTGCGGGTGCTTGCTGAGGAAGTCCTGCATGACGCGGAAGCCCTGGTCGCGGCTCCAGTTCGCGAACTGCATGTCGATGATGTGCACGCCGGAGCCGGCAATCGCCTTTTGAAACCCGTCGACGCGCTGGGTGTCGACCACGGTGGGGATGCCGCGCATGACGACGATGTCGCCGTGGCCGCCGAGCGCATGGACCATGTAGTCGCCGGCGACGCGGCCGAACTCAAGGTTGTTGCCGGCGACGTAGACGTCCTCGATCGAGGGGTCGGTGAGACCGCGGTCGACGACGGCGATGAAGGTGCCCGCCTGCTTGACGCGGCGGACGGCGCCGGTGAGCTGGCTCGAATCGTAGGGCAGGACGACGAGGGCGTCGGGATGCTGGCCGGCCATGAGGTCCTCGAGCGCGCTGGCCTGGTCGGACGGGCTGGCGGAGGATTTCACGACCACGGTGAGGCCGGGATAGGCATGCTGGAGGGCGGCCGCTTCCTGCTTGGCGTCGTAGAGGACGCCGCCGGTCCAGCCATGGTCGGCGGTGGGCACGGAGACGGCGATGGTCACGGGTCTGGCATCGGCGTGCGCGGCGCCGCACAGGCCGGCGAGCGCCAGGGACGAGGCGAGCAGGTGTCTTCTCATGTAGGTTTCCTCCTTCGGGGCTCAGTTTCGTCTGAGGCTTCGTTGCACGAGCATGGCGATGATGATGATGGCGCCCTGGACGGCGCCGATCAGGTATTCGCTGACCAGGTTCGAAAGAACCATGATGTTGCCGACGGCCTCGAGGACCACGGCGCCGGCGATCGTGCCCCAGACGCGGCCGGAGCCGCCGCGTAGCGGCGTGCCGCCGATGACGACGGCGGTGATGGCCTGCAGCTCCCACAGCAGGCCCGAGGTTGGCGTGATCGAGGACAGGCGGGGGACGTAGAGCGCGGTGGCGATGCCGACGCACGCACCCTGGATGACGTAGGTCGCGGTGCGGATGCGGCCGATGGCGACCGAGGCGTAGCGGGCGACGTCCTCGCTGGCGCCCACGGCGACGCAGTGGCGGCCGAACGGGGTGCGGTTGAGTGCCACCCAGGCGAGGGCGCCGAGGGCGAGGGTCACGAGGACGGGGACCGGGACGGAGGCGACGGTCCCGAAATAGGCGGGGCGGACCAGGTCCTGCATGGCGTCGGGGTCGAGGGAAAGGGAACCGCCCTGGGCGAGATAGGTGGTGAGCGCGCGGAAGATGCCCATCGAGCCCAGGGTGACGATGAAGGCTTCGAGGCGGCCGGCGGTGATGACGAGGCCGTTGGCGAGGCCGCAGAGCGCGCCGCCGGCCAAGGCCGTGAGGGCGCCGGCGAGGATGGCGAGCGCGAGGCCGTGCGGGGCGCCCGGGTTGGCGCCGAGGATGGCGCCGGCGCCGACGACGGCGGGCCGCGCACCGCGAGACGAAGGCGCGGCAAAGGACGCCTGGCGACAGGGACGTCGCTCATGCGGCCTGCTCGCCGACGCCGGTCGCGTGCACGACGATGTCGTGCTCGGTGAGGCCCTCGTTGGGGAACTCGGCGGCGATGCGGCCGCGGCGCATGACGACGACGCGGTGACACAGGCCGATCAGTTCCTGCATCTCCGACGAGATGACGACGACCGCGGTGCCGGCGGACGCAAGGGCGGCGACGAAGCGATAGATCTGCGCCTTGGTTCCGATATCGATGCCGCGGGTGGGCTCGTCGATGATGAGGATCCTGGGGCTGCTCAGCACCGAGCGGGCGAGCATGAGTTTCTGCTGGTTGCCGCCGGAGAGTTGGCCGGCGAGCGCGTCCGGTCGGCCGCGTATGTCGAACGCGGCGCGGGCGTGGGCCAGGGCTGCGGCCTCGCGGGCGGCGTCGAGAAGCCAGAAGCGGCTGAAGGGGGAGGCGAGCGTCAGGTTGGTGGCGAGGTCGCGATGCAGGAGAAGGCCGCGGCCCTTGCGGTCCTCGGTCAGATAGACGATCCCGGCGGCCAGCGCCGCGCGCGGCGAGGCGAGCTGGGCGGGGCGGCCAAACAGGTCGAGGCGGCCGACGGTGGCGGGACGCAGACCAAGCAGACCTTCGAACAGTTCGGTGCGGCCGGCGCCGACGAGGCCGGCGAAGCCGAGGATCTCGCCGGATCGGAGCGTGAAGCCGGCGTCGGCGACGTGGCCGGGGACGCGGGCGTTCTCCACGGCGAGCGCGACCGGTCCCGAAGGCGCCGGGGTGCGCTCGGGGAAGAGGGTCGACATGTCGCGGCCGACCATCAGGCGGGCCATCTCGAGTTCGGCGAGGCCCGCGGCGGGACGGTCGGCGACGCGGACGCCGTCGCGAAGAACGGTGACGTGGTCGGCGATCCGCTCGACCTCGGAAAGGCGGTGGGAAATGTAGAAGAGCGCGGTTCCCGACGCCTTGAGCGCGCGGATGGCGCCGAAGAGCGCGTCGACCTCGTGCGGGGTGAGAACCGCGGTGGGCTCGTCGAAGACGACGACGCGGCGGCGGACGAGAAGTGCGCGGGCGATCTGGACCATCTGACGCTCGGCGACCGAGAGGCGCCCGACGGGGGCGTCGGGTGGGACCCGGCAGCCCAGCGCGGCGAGGCGCTCGACGGCGATCCGGCGCATGGCGGCGCGGTCGAGAAAGGGGCCGCGCCGGTGTTCCCGGCCGAGGAACAGGTTCTCTGCGACGGTGAGCTGGGCGGCGAGGAGCTGTTCCTGGTGGACGAGGACGATCCCGTGCCGTTCGGCGTCGACGGGATCGCGAAAGCGGATGGGAAGGCCGTCGAGGCGGATCTCGCCCGCGTCCGGCTGCTCGAAGCCGGAGAGGATCTTCATCAGCGTGGACTTGCCGGCGCCGTTCTCGCCGAGGATGGCGCGGAGTTCGCCGGCGCGGACGGCGATGTCGACCTGGCGGAGAACGGGCACGCCGCCGAAGGATTTCGACAGGGCTGTTGCCGATAGGCGCGCTTCGCTCGACATCGTTTCTCCCTCGGGATGGAAGGTGACGAGTTGTGCGGACGCATGCAAGCGGAGCGCTGCCCGCACACCGCCAGGAGGCGGCGCCTCCTGGCGCCGGCATAGATTCGGCGGTCCGGGCGGCCGTCCCCGGGCGGGGTTTGGGGCGGAGCTCCAAGCTCTATTGCAGGAAGACGTCCTCGCCGGTGGCGAGCGGCAGCGGTGCGGGGCGTTCGCAGGTGGTCTCGATGTCGATGTGGCGGCCTTCGATGGAGCTTCGCTCCAGGGATTGCATGACCTCGAGCGCGTGCAGGGCGAGGTCGCCGCTGGCGCGGTGAGGGCGGCCCTGGCGGATCGCGGCGGCCATGTCGAGGATGCCGATGATCCGGTAGTCGGCGACCTGGCGGCCGTCGCCGAGCGTGCGGGTGGGCGCGCAGAAGGGGTGGGCGGCGGTGTCGACCGCATCCCAATTGCCGGCGGTGCGGACGAGGGGCGTGCCGCCGAAGAAGTTGGGGTCGGGAACCTGCAGGCTGCCGTCGGTGCCGTAGAGTTCGATCGGGATGCGTGTGTTGGCGTGGACGTCCCAGCTCAGGGTGAGGGAGAC
>CAXUBM010000190.1:0-4698 GCA_964249235.1 uncultured Acetobacteraceae bacterium
GCGCTGGGGCTGGCCGGTGCCGAGCGCGCGCTCGACGGCTTCGAGGACGACGGTGTCGAGCAGACCCTCCTCGCCGTCGGGTTCGGGGTCGAGGCCGGCGCGTATGCAGTCGACGAAATACTCGGTCTGGCCGCCGAACTGGTCGGTGACCGGGAAGGAGCGGGTGCCGGCCCGGCCGCCCACGGTGTGGCGGTGGGCGATCGACACGTCCGGGCCGAAGGAGAAGGCGGGGTCGACCTCGAGTTCGCCCCCGGTGCCGACGAGCCGGTACTGGTTGATGGGAACGCCGGTGAAGCCGGCGACGAACTGGGCGAGACGGTCGTCGGCGAAGCGGAGCGTGACGGAGACGAGGTCGTGCAGGTCCATGCCGCGGCCCGGGGTGCGCACGCCGGTGGCGGCGACTTCGACCGGTTCGGCGGCAAAGAGGTTGCGCACGGCGTTGATCGGGTAGGTGCCCATGTCGGGGATCGGGCCGGCCCAGTAGCCGTGGCGGGCGCGGTGGTTGGCCGGCGAGACGGGCTGGGTGAAGACGCTGGAGAAGAGGCGCACGTCGCCGAACTCGCCCGCGCGGACGCGCTCGATGGCGTCGAGCGTGCCGGGCTCGCAGTGCAGGCGGTAGGCGATCATGAGCCTGGCGTTGCCGCGGCTGGCGGCGTCGTTGATGGCCTCGGCGTCGGCGACCGAGGTGGCCATGGGCTTTTCGAGCAGGACGGGAAGGCCGCGGACCAGCGCGGGAACGGCGTGGGCGCGGTGGAGAAAGTTGGGGCTGGCGACGTAGACGGCGTCGACGTCGCCGCTGTCGAGGAGCGCCTCGTAGCCGTCGTAGCCGACAGTGCGGACGCCGTGGGCCTGGGCGAAGTGGGCGGCCTTGGCGGGGTCGCCGGTGACCAGGGCGGCGAAGCTGGCATTGGCGGTCTGGGCGAGGCCGGGGATGAAGGCGGCCTGGCTGATCCAGCCGCCGCCGACCACGGCAAAGCGGGTGCGGGGCATGGGAAAGCTCCTTTCATTTAGGCCAGGGGCGCTGCCCCTGGACCCCGCCAAGGGGCGTACCCCTTGGATCCCGGGGTTTGGGGGCGAGCCCCCAACGGGGTTCAGGGGCAGCGCCCCTGGCCTTCTACGGGCCTATCAGACGTTCGACGATATGGTCGGCGGCCTGCTCGGGCGTCATGCGGAGGGTGTCGATGTGGATCTCGGGGGCCTCGGGCGGCTCGTAGGGGCTGTCGATGCCGGTGAAGTTGGCGAGCTTGCCGGCGCGGGCCTTGGCGTAGAGGCCCTTGACGTCGCGCCGCTCGGCCTCGGCGAGCGGCGTGTCGATGAACACCTCCCAGAACTCGCCGGGCGCGATCAGGGCGCGAACGGTGGCGCGCTCGGCGCGGAAGGGGGAGATGAAGGCGGTGATGACGATCAGGCCGGCGTCGGTCATCAGGCGGGCGACCTCGCCGACGCGGCGGATGTTCTCGACCCGGTCGACGTCGGTGAAGCCGAGGTCGCGGCAAAGGCCGTGGCGGACATTGTCGCCGTCGAGCAGGAAGGTGTGGCGGTTCATGCGCACCAGACGGCGCTCGACGAGGTTGGCGACCGTCGACTTGCCGGCGCCGGAGAGGCCGGTGAACCAGAGCACGGCGGGTTGCTGGTTCTTCAGCGCGGCGTGGCGCTCGCGGGTGACGTCGATGGCCTGCCAATGGACGTTCTGGGCACGGCGCAGCGAGAAGTGGAGCATGCCGGCGGCCACCGTCGCGTTGGTCATGCGGTCGATGAGGATGAAGCCGCCGAGCGCCCGGCTCTGGGCGTAGGGTGCCCAGACGATCGGCTGGGCGGTGGCCAGCGAGACGATGCCGATGCCGTTGAGCGGCAGGGTGCGGGCGGCGAGATGCTCGGTGGTGTTGACGTTGACCTGGTATTTGAGGGTCTGGACGGTGGCGCCGACGGTGCGGGCGCCGGTTTTCAGCAGGTAGCTGCGGCCGGGGAGGAGCGGGTCGGCGGCCATCCAGACCAGGGTTGCTTCGAACTGGTCGGCGGCCTCGGGCGGCTCGGAGCTGGCGGCGATCACGTCGCCGCGGCTGCAATCGATCTCGTCGGCGAGCGTCAGGGTGACGGACTGGCCGGCGACCGCCTCGTCGAGGTCGCCGTCCAGCGTGACGATGCGGGCGACGCGGGAGGTGTGACCGGAGGGAACGACGCGGACCGGGTTGCCGGGGCGGATGGTCCCGGAGGCGATCAGGCCGGCGAAGCCGCGAAAATCGGGGGTCGGACGGCTGACCCATTGGACGGGCAGGCGGAAAGGCTCGGCCGCGCCCGCGACCGGTTCGACGGAAACGGTCTCGAGATGGCCGAGCAGCGTCGGACCGCGATACCAGTCCATGTGGACGGAGGCGGTGGTGACGTTGTCGCCGGCCAGGCCGGAGAGCGGGATCGGGGTGAAGGCGCCGATGCCGATCGAGGCGGCGAAGGTGCTGAACTCCTCGACGACGGCTTCGAAGCGGTCGCGGCCGTAGCCGACGAGGTCCATCTTGTTGACGGCCAGCACCAGGTGGCGGATGCCGAGCAGGTGGCACAGGTAGGCGTGACGCCTGGTCTGCACGAGGACCCCCTTGCGGGCGTCGACGAGCAGCACGGCGAGGTCGGCGGTCGAGGCGCCGGTGACCATGTTGCGGGTGTATTGCTCGTGGCCGGGCGTGTCGGCGACGATGAACTTGCGCCGCTCGGTGGAGAAGAAGCGGTAGGCGACGTCGATGGTGATGCCCTGCTCGCGCTCGGCGGCGAGGCCGTCGACGAGTAGGGAGAAGTCGATGGCGCCGCCCTGGGTGCCGGCGCGGCGGCTGTCGGCCTCCAGGATCGCGAGCTGGTCGGCGAAGATCATCCGGGAATCGTAGAGCAGGCGGCCGATCAGGGTGGACTTGCCGTCGTCGACGGAGCCGCAGGTCAGGAAGCGGAGCAGGCTCTTGTTCTGGTGAAGTGCGAGGTAGGCGTCGATGTCCTCGGCCACCAGCCGGTCGGGGCGGTAGGCGGAGGCCGAGCGATCGGCCAGCACGTCGGGAGAAGGCATCAGAAGTAACCCTCCTGCTTCTTCTTCTCCATGCTGGCGGCGCCGGCGTCGCGGTCAATGGCGCGGCCCTGGCGTTCGGAGGTCGAGGCGAGCAGCGTCTCCTGGATGATGGCGGGGACGCTGGACGCGGTGCTCTCCACGGCGCCGGTCAGCGGATAGCAGCCGAGGGTGCGGAAGCGGATGGAGCGCATGACCGGGGTTTCGCCGGGATCGAGGCGGAAACGGTGGTCGTCGACCATCAGCAGCATGCCGTCGCGCTCGACGGTGGGGCGGACGGCGGCGAAGTAGAGCGGCACGATCGGGACGTCGTGCAGGTGGATGTATTGCCAGACGTCGAGCTCGGTCCAGTTCGAGATCGGGAAGACGCGCACGCTCTCGCCCTTGTTCTTGCGGGCGTTGTAGAGATTCCAGAGCTCGGGGCGCTGGTTCTTCGGATCCCAATGGTGATTGCGCGAGCGGAAGGAGAACACCCGCTCCTTGGCGCGGCTCTTCTCCTCGTCGCGGCGGGCGCCGCCGAAGGCCGCGTCGAAGCCGTGTTGGTCGAGCGCCTGCTTGAGGCCCTCGGTCTTCCACATGTCGGTGTGCAGGGCGCCATGATCGAAGGGGTTGATGGAGCGGGCCTCGGCCTCGGGGTTGCGGTGCACGATGAGCCGCATGCCGCTCTCGCGCGCCATGCGGTCGCGCATCTCGTACATGGCGCGGAACTTCCAGGTCGTGTCGACATGCAGCAGCGGGAACGGCGGCGGCGCGGGATAGAAGGCGCGGCGGGCGAGCTCGAGCAGGACGGCGCTGTCCTTGCCGACCGAGTAGAGCATGACCGGGTTTTCGCACTCGGCGGCGACCTCGCGGAAGACGTGGACGGCTTCCGCCTCGAGGCGCTGGAGGTGGGTGAGCGCTTGCGTCTTCGTGGGACGGGCGGCGGGTTCGAGAATGTCCAGCATCAAGGTCTTTCAGGGCGGCCGGCCCGATCGCGGGCGAGCCGCGGGACGGGAGGGTTCGCGCCGGTCGAAGCAGGTTCGATCGTCGGACATGCCGCCCTGGGTTGTCCGATTCAAGTCCGCCGCTCGAAACGAGGCGCGGGGCGGAGCTAATGTGGCCCGATGAGCGCGCCAGAGCAGACGGATACGACGCCGGTGCGGCCCGGCTACGAACTCGACGAGGGACGGCTGACCGGCTGGCTGGAGGCGAACGTGGCGGGCTTCCGGGGGCCGCTCACGATCGAGCAGTTCCGGGGCGGGCAGTCGAACCCGACCTATCTGCTGAGCACGCCGGGAGCGCGCTACGTGCTGAGGCGCAAGCCGCCGGGCGTGCTGCTGAAGGGCGCGCACGCGGTCGATCGGGAGGCGCGGGTGCTCGCGGCGCTCGGGCCGGCGGGGTTGCCGGTGGCGCGGCTGTGCGGGACCTGCCTCGACGAGAGCGTGGCGGGGAGCTGGTTCTACGTGATGGCGCATGTCGAGGGGCGCATCTTCTGGGACCCGTTGCTGCCCGAGGTCGGGCGGCAGGAGCGGCACCTTTACTACGAGGCGATGGGCGAGACGATCGCGCGGCTGCACCGGATCGATCCGGTCGAGGTCGGGCTCGGCGACTACGGGCGACGGGGGAACTACTACGGGCGGCAGATCGCGCGCTGGACGGGGCAGTATCAAGCGGAC
>CAXUBM010000191.1:0-4685 GCA_964249235.1 uncultured Acetobacteraceae bacterium
GCGGTGGCGGCGTCGTGGGCGGTGGGGGGGGGGAGGCTGACCGTGGCGGTTGCCCTGGAGGGGGGGGAGGCGGCGTTCGCGGGTGCGCGGGTGCTGCGGCAGAACGGGTTCAAGGTCGAGTTGGGGCGGCGCGCGGTGGCGCGCGCGCTGCTGACCGCCAGCAAGAGGGGCTGAGGCGATGGACGGAAGCATCGGCATGCCGGTCGTCCGGCGGGACGCAGCGGCGAAGGTCTCGGGCACGGCGCGATATGGCGCGGATTTCCCACATGACGGCACGGCCTATGCGGCGCTGACGACGAGCGCGGTCGCGCGCGGGCGAGTGACGCAGATCGACACCACCGAGGCCGAGGCGGTGCCGGGGGTGCGAATGGTGCTCACCCATCGGAGCCTGAACGAGACGATCGGCGCCGAGAAATTCGCGATGACGGGGGGGCACATGCAGTCCTCCTTCCTGCCGCTGACGTCGGATGAGGTGCATTACGCCGGGCAGATCGTCTCGCTGGTGATCGCGGACACGCAGGAAGCCGCCGAGGAGGCGGCGCGCAAGGTGGCGGTCCACATCGAGCCTGCGCACGCGTCGGCCTCGATCGACGATGCGGACCGGACGGAGACGGCACTCGACGGGCAGCGGATCGATGTCGGCGACGCCGAGGCGGCGTTCACGGCAGCGCCGGTCAAGGTGGACGTGACCTACACGACGCCGGCACAGCACCACAATCCGATCGAGCTCTACGCCACCACGGCGGCGTGGGCGGACGGCAAGCTGCTGGTTCACGTGCCGAGCCAGTGGGTGGACGGAACCCAGGCGGCCCTGGCAACCATCTTCGGCGTCCCGGCCGACGACGTGCACGTGCATAGCCCTTACGTCGGCGGTGGCTTCGGCAGCAAGGCGACGGTGCTGCCGCACACGGTGCTGGTGGCGATGGCGGCGCGGCGGCTGGGTCGGCCGGTCAAGCTGGTGGTGCCGCGCGAGGCGATGTTCACGGTCGGGTCGTTCCGGCCGGCGACACGCAGCCGGTTTCGATTGGCCGCCGAGCGCGACGGGCGGCTCGTGGCCATGATGCATGACGACGTCGGGCAGAGCGCGGTGATCGACCATGCGGCATTTCCGGGGATCGATGCCACGACGCGGATGTATGCGTCGCCCAACATCCGCGGCCGTGCGTCGATCGTCGAGACGGACGTCAACACGCCGGGCTTTCAGCGGGCGCCGGCGGAGGCGCCGGCGTTCTTTGGGCTGGAGAGCGCGATGGACGAGCTCGCGGGGTCGCTCGGGATCGACCCGGTCGAACTGCGGATCCGCAACGAGGCCGCCCGCGATCCGGTCGAGGGGGTGGCCTGGAGCAGCCGTTCGCTGGTGCAATGTTTCCGGCGCGGGGCGGAGATCTTCGGCTGGACGGACCGCAACCCGGCGGTGGGCTCGATGACGGCGGCGGACGGCGCGCTCGTGGGCTGGGGCGTGGCGACGGCGACGTATCCGTCGGCGATGTGCGCGGCGTCGGCGCGGGTGCGGCTGGAACCGGACGGGACCTGCATCGTGTCGTCGGCGGCGCACGATCTGGGGACGGGCGCCTACACGGTGCTGGGACAGATCGCGGCCGACGTGCTGGGCGTGCCGGACGAGAAGATGCGGGTGGTGCTCGGCGACAGTTCGCTGCCGCCGGGTCCGTTCGCGGGCGGATCGGTGACCACGGGGTCGGTCGGGTCGGCGGTGCACATGGCGGCGTGCGCGGTGCGCGATGCCATGGCGTCGAGCCCGGCGGGCGTCGCGATCGAGCGGACGGTCGATTGGAAGCCGGACGGGATGAGCGACGAGCAGATGCAGCAAGGGCTCGAGGGCGGCATCGCGATGTCGGGGCCGAGCACGGAGAGCCACTCGTCGTATTCGTTCGGGGCGCAGTTCGCGGAAGTGCGGATCGATCCGCTGCTGCGGACGATCCGGGTCGCGCGGATGGTGGGCGTGTTCGCGTGCGGGCGGATCATCAATCCGCGGACGGCGCGCAGCAACCTGATGGGCGGGATGGTGTGGGGCGCGAGTTTCGCATTGCTCGAGGAGAGCCACGTCGATCGTAAGCGGGCGCGGTTCTCGAATACGGACCTGGCCGGCTACCATATGTCGACGAATGCGGACATCGGGGAGGTCATCGTCGAGACGATCGACGAGGAGGACGCCCTGGTGAACGCGATCGGCGCCAAGGCGGTGGGCGAGATCGGGATCGTGGGCATGCCGGCGGCGATCGCGAACGCCGTCCATCACGCCACGGGCGTCAGGGTCAGGAAGACGCCGATCCTGGTCGAGGATCTGCTCTAGGACGATCGGGAGGTCCGGCGTTCGGCCCCCGGCAGGACGCGGGGTCGAGCGCCGCCCTTCAGTCGTGCGCGTCCAGGAACGACGCGACTTCGGCCCGATAGGCCTCGGGCTCCTCCACGTGCGGCATGTGGCTGGACTGCTCGAAGACGCGCCACCGCACCTCGGCGATGCGATCGGCAAACGGCTGGACGACGGCGGCGGTGGCCTCGTCGTGGCGGCCCGAGAGCAGCAGCGTGGGCGCGCGGATGCGATCGAGGCGATCGACGATCGACCAGTTCCGTATCGTGCCGATGCAGTGGAACTCGCTGGGACCATTCATCGTGTGATAGACGGTGGGGTCGACGTCGAGGGCGGCAAAGGTGGCGGCGACTTCGTCGGGCCACGGGATGCGGCAGACGTGGCGGTCGTAGAAGACGCGGACCGCGGCCTGATAGTCTTCGGTCTGGGTGGTGCCCGCCGCCTCGTGTCGCAGGAGCGTATCCTGCACCGCGGGGGGCAGGAGCTCGCGGAGCCGGTTGGCTTCTTCGAGCCAGAGTGCCATCGAGGCAGGCGAGTTGGCGATCACCAGCGATCGCAGGCCGGGTGGCTGCAGGACGGCGTGTTCGGCGGCGAGCATGCCGCCCCAGCTCTGGCCGAGCAGATGATAGCGGCGCTCGATGCCGAGATGGCGGAGGAGGTTGTCGAGTTCCGCGAGGAAGAGAGGGACCTGCCAGAAGTCGGGGCCGCGGTCGGGAAGGTGGGTGGAGCGGCCGGCGCCGAGCTGGTCGTAGTGAATGACGGGGCGGCCGGTGTCGGCGAGGTCGGCGAGGCGGAGAAGATAGTCGTGGGTCATGCCCGGGCCGCCGTGCAGGACGAGAAGAGGCGTGCGGGCCGAGGCGAGGTCGCCGGTGATGCGGTACCAGGTCTGGACGCCGCGGAAGCTGGCGGTGCCTTCGGTGACTGGGGCGGACATGCGTGGCCTTTGTTTCGTGATTGGCGGGTCATGCTGGCCCGGCGACATCGTGCAGCCAAGAGTGCGATAGCGATGCAGGCGATCAGCGCGGTCCATGCCTCGATCGCGCTGCCGGCGAAGATCAGGCGCGGCGGGATCCCGGGGATCGCCGGCCTGTCCCGGACCGCAAGGAAGGCCAGGGCTCTGCCCTGGACCCGCCAAGGGGCAGTCGCCTCTTGGATCCCGCGGGTTCTGGGGCGCTCGCGAGGCGGGCACGACGCGAACGACCTCGCCCTGTCGAGCTTGCCTCCTCGCGGATCTGGATGCGGTTTATGAGCCGGTGACCTAGACCAAACGCGCAGGCGTTCTGGCAACGGCTGGCGACAGGGTTGATCATCGTCACCGCGGGTCGATCGATCCGACCATGCGTGCCTGACGGGGGAGAATTGCGGTGAGCGAGTTGCGTGGGGCGGTGATCGGGTGCGGGTTCTTCTCGCTGAACCACCTGAACGCGTGGGGGGCGATCGAGGGGGTGCGGATCGTGGCCCTGTGCGATCGGGACCGGGCGCGGTTGGATGCGGCGGGAGAGCGGTTCTCGGTGCGGGCGCTGTACGAAGACGCGGAGGCGATGCTGACGGCGCAAAGGCCGGACTTCGTGGATGTCGTGACCACGGTGCCGAGCCACCGCGCGCTGGTGGAACTGGCGGCACGACATCGGGTGGCGGCGATCTGCCAGAAGCCGTTCGCGGCCTCGATGGCGGACGCGCGGGCGATGGTGGACGCGATGGCGGCGGCCGGAGTGCCCTTGATGGTGCATGAGAATTTCCGGTGGGAGTCGCCGATCATGGCGGTGCGCGCGGCGATCGAGGCGGGGCGGATCGGCACGCCGTTCTGGGCGCGGGTGTCGTTCCGTTCCAACTACGACGTGGTGGCGGGGCAGCCTTACCTGGCGACGGGGGAGCGGTTCGTCATCGAGGATCTGGGCGTGCACGTGCTCGACGTGGCGCGGTTCCTGATGGGCGAGGTGGAGACGCTGACGGCGCGGACGCAGCGGGTCGATCCGCGGGTGCGGGGCGAGGACGCGGCGACGAAGGCTAGGGCGACCGGGCCGAGGCCCAGGTCGAACAGCCGGTTCCCCAGCCGCGACTGGACGTAGTAGTCGCGCTTGGGCGTGGCGCGGGCGATCATCTCGATCTGGCGGGCGTTCAGCCCGAACCGGCGATAGATGGCGGTGATCTGCGGCTCGAGCGCCCGCTCGTTGGGGAGAAACAGCCGCGTCGGGCAGCTCTCCACGATGGCTGGTGCGATCGGGCTGCCCTCGATGTCAGCCAGCGACTGTGTGGCGAACACGACAGAGGCGTTCTTCTTCCGCAGCGTCTTCAGCCATTCGCGCAGCTGCGCCCCGAACGCCGGGTCGTCCAAGGCCAACCAGCCCTCATCGAC
>CAXUBM010000192.1:0-4683 GCA_964249235.1 uncultured Acetobacteraceae bacterium
GCGACCGCCCCGCCGCCCTCATCGAGGACGCCGCCGCCATCGCCGCCGCCATCCTCCTCACCCGGCGCGCGCGGCGGTGACCATCATTCGCTCCGGCATCGAAGCCCTCGTCGACACCCCGATCCTCGACGTCTTCCGCCTCGCCGCCCTCACCCCGGACGTGCTCTCCTTCCTCGTCGGCGAGCCCGACCTCCCCACGTCCCGCTTCATCTGCGACGCCGCCTCCCAGGCGCTCGTCGAAGGCCGCACCTTCTACTCCCACAACCGCGGCCTCCCCGCGCTCCGCGCCGCCATCGCCGCCTACCACCAGCGCCTCTACGGCGCCCACATCCCGGACGACCGCATCGCCTTCACCGTCTCCGGCATGAACGCCGTCATGCAGACCGTCCAGGCCACGCTCACCGCCGGCGATCATGCCGTCGTCGTCACGCCGTCCTGGCCCAACATCATGCGCGCCATCGAGATCAACGGTGCCACCGTCACCGAACTCCTCCTCGCCCATGATGACCGGGGCTGGCAGCTCTCCCTCGGCCGCCTGTTCGACGCCTGCCGTTCCAACACCCGCCTGATCTACCTGGCCTCGCCCGGCAACCCGACCGGTTGGATGATCCCCCGCGCCGACGCCGAACGGCTGCTCGCCTTCTGCCGCGAACGATCGGTCGCCCTCCTCTCCGACGAGGTCTATCACCGCATCGTCTACGACCGTCCTGTCGCCTTCAGCTTTCTCGAGATCGCCCGCCCCGAAGACCCGCTCTTCGTGGTGCACAGCTTCTCGAAATCCTGGGCTATGACCGGCTGGCGCATGGGCTGGCTGATCTACCCCGCCGGCTGCACCCCCACCTTCGAGAAGCTCATCCAGTTCAACACCTCGGGCGGTCTCGAATTCATGCAGGCCGCCGGCATCGTCGCCCTCACCGAGGGCGAGGACTTCGTCCGCTTCTTCGTCGAACGTTGCCGTGCCGCCCACGACATCGCCGCCGAGCGTCTCGCCGCCATCCCGCGGATACGGCCGATCCCCACCGCCGGCTCCTTCTACGCCATGTTCGAGATCGACGGCGTCGAGGACACCTATCAGTTCTGCATCGGCGCCGTCCGGGACGCACAGCTTGCCATGGCGCCCGGCATCGCCTTCGGCGCCGGCGCCGCGAACCTCGTCAGGATCTGCTACGCCAAGGAGCCCGAGCTGCTCCATCGCGGCTTCGATCGACTGGCGGCTTATCTCAGGGACGTCGCCCCTTAGAACCCCTGCCGGCCGGCGGATTGCGGTCGTCGACGGTCATGAACAAAGCGCGCGATCGGCCGCAGCAACGCCTCGCCCGAGCGGGTCGGCCGTTTGCCGTCCACCACCCCTTAAACTCACTGGGGCCAAGGGCCCCAGCCAACCTGGCCTTAGAACCCTTCGCGCTCCAGGCGCTTGCGCTCGACCTTGCGGGCACGGCGAACCGCTTCGGCGGCTTCGCGGGCACGGCGCTCGGACGGCTTCTCGTAGTGGCGGCGAAGCTTCATCTCGCGAAACACGCCCTCCCGCTGCATCTTTTTCTTCAGCGCCTTGAGCGCCTGATCGACATTGTTGTCACGAACGAGAACCTGCACGGGGCCGCTTTCTCCTCTCTTTTCACGATGAGCCGCGCACGACCTGCGCGACAGAAGCGCGGTGTATATCACCGCCTCCTGTCCGGCCGCAACGCTCGCCACGCGCCTTGGCAGACCGCACCCGGACTGACAATGTCCAGCCGATGGCCATCCTCAAGATCGCCCGCATGGGTCACCCGATCCTGTTCCGACGCGCCGAGCCCGTCGCCGACCCGCTCGACCCCGCCGTCACCCGCCTGATCGCCGACATGATCGAGACCATGGAGGACGCCGGTGGCGCCGGCCTCGCCGCTCCCCAGGTCCACGTCTCGCTCCGCCTCTTCGTCTACCGCGTCCCCGAGGCCCGCAGCACCGACGCCGACGATCCCCCGCGTCCCGCAACCGCCCTTGTCAATCCCGTCCTCGAACCCGAAGGCGACGCCATCGCCACCACCTTCGAAGGCTGCCTCTCCATCCCCGGTCTTCGCGGCGCCGTTCCCCGACCCGCCCGCGTCCGCTACCGCGGCCTGGACGGGGAGGGGAGGGCGGTCGACGGCGTGGCCGTCGGCTTCCAGGCCGTCGTCATCCAGCACGAATACGATCACCTCGACGGCATCCTCTATCCGTCCCGCATTACCGACCTCACCACCTTCGGCTTCGTCGAGGAGCAGTTCCGCTTCCCGCCCTCCGTCGCGGCCGACCCGGCGTGACCCTCTACGTCACCGGTGAACGCGACGAAGCCCTCGACAGGCTCCTCGCCGGCCTCGCCGGCACCGGCGACGCCATCACCATCGAGGCGCTCCGCCGCGAAGCCGGCCCCGACGCCGACCTCCTCTTCCCCGGCGGCGTCCTCGACCTCGTCGAAGCCTGGGCCGACCTCGCCGACCGCCGCATGCTCGAACAGGCCGCCAGCACCGACCTCGCCCCGGTCAAGAGCCTCGCCGAACGGGTCAAGCGCGCCGTCCTGCTCCGCTTCGACCTCGTCGAGCCCAATCGCATCCAGGTCCGCCGCGCTCTTGCCCTGCTCGCCGTGCCCGGCAATGCCCCGCTCGCCGCGCGCATCACGGCCCGCACCATCGACGCGATCTGGCGCGCCGCCAATGACGAAGCCGCCGGCCTGTCCTGGTACACCAAACGCGTCACCCTCGCCGGCGTCTACGGCGCCACCCTCCTCTATTGGGTCGCCGAACCGCGCAGCCGCGAGGACACCGAGGCCTTCCTCTCCCGCCGGCTCGCCGATGTCGGCCGCCTCGGCCGCCTCGGCCGCCGGTTGACCCCGTTCAGCCGAGGCTGATCCGCTCCGATGAGCGGCCGCAAGCTGGCACTGCTCGGGCTCGGCCTCGGCCTCGGCGCCCTGTTCCTCATCGTCTGGCGCGTCGGCATCGGTCCGGTCGCCGCCGCGATGGGCAGGATCGGCTGGGGATTCCTCGTCCTGCTCGCCGCCCGCGGTGCCCTGGTCGTGCTCATGGGCGCCTCCTGGTGGGTCCTCGGCGCCTCGCGCCCGGATGCCCGCCTCTGGCGCTTCGCCTGGGCGCGCCTGATCCGCGACAGCGCCTCCGAATGCCTGCCCCTGTCGCAGATCGGCGGCTTCGTGCTCGGCGCCCGCGCCCTCACCATCGCCGGCGTCGGCGGCCTCTTCGCCGGTGCGTCGACGGTTGTCGACGTGACCCTGGAGCTCGTCGCTCAGCTTTTCTACCTGCTCCTGGGGCTCTTCCTCCTGTGGCACCTCCACCCGGAGTTCCCGCTCCTGCGGCCACTCCTCCTCGGCCTCGCGTTGCTGACCGCCGGCGCACTCGGCTTCCTTACCCTGCAGGCCCGCGGCGGCAGTCTGATCGAGCGCGCCTCCGCCAAGATGCTGAGCAACTGGTCGGGCGCCCAGGCCGGCACCCGCGCCCTGCTCGCCGAGCTCGCCCTCATACACGCCAACCGCCCCGCCATCCTCGCCGGAACGGTCCTGCATCTGCTGAGCTGGCTCGCCAACGGCGCCGAAGCCTGGCTGATCCTGGTCCTGATGGGCCGCGCCGTCCCGCTCGTCGACGCGCTCGTCATCGACAGCCTTCTCTACGGCCTGCGCAGCTTCACATTCGTCGTCCCGAACGCGCTCGGCGTGCAGGAAGCCGGCTACGTCCTGCTCGGCGGCCTCTTCGGCCTGTCGCCGCAGACCTGCATCGCCCTGTCGCTGCTCCGACGCGCACGCGACCTCACTCTCGGCCTCCCGGCGCTCGCGACCTGGCAGGCGGTCGAGGGACGGCGCGCCTGGCGCGGCATCAATCAGTTCCCGACGGCCTGAACGTCACCGAATGGGAAGCCGCGTCCGCTTCCACCTGACATTCGCCCGCATCCACGCCGCCCGGCCTGGCCGCCGTGATTTCCTGCCGCAGCGTCTCCAGGTCGCTCCTGAACGCGGCACTCCCCTCGAGCGACGCAAACACCGACGACGCCGTCACCAGTCCCGCCTGCACGTCGCTCGACCAGTGCACCCCGCACACGATCCGGCTTTCCCCGAACACCCGCCCGCGGACCAGGATCTGCTCCGCGCGAAGCGGATCCGCCGCCGCCAGGACCAGCGCCAGCGTCCCCCCGATCGTCGTGTGCCCCGAAGGGTATGACCCGTTCGCCGCCAGCCGCGGATCCCGTGCCACGCAGATCGGTGCGTCGTTGCCCACGAACGGCCGCACCCGCTGGTAGAAATCTTTCGGCCGCGCATAGGCCACCGCCACGTCCGCCTTCGCCCGATCCATGATCCGAAACAGCGTCGGCACCGAGGCCGGCGTCAGCGCCGTCCCGACCGCGCATGAGAAGTCTGCAGCCAGCGCCCGCGGCGTCAGCACCGCGTCGCGCGACGCCAGCGACCACCGCGCGCCACCCTGAAGCTTGCGCGTCGCCTCGAACGTCGCCTGGTCGGCCGCCTGCTGCGCCGACCCCGGCGCGGGCGGCGCCGGCAGGATGTCGACCGTGTTCGGCACCTGCCCCGGATCGACATAGGCCGGCGCACGCCCCTGCATGTGCGGCGGCGCCTGCAGTGCCGACTCGCTCGCTCCGACCAGCAACGGCGCCGCCAGCAGCACACCGCCCAAGTAGCGTTTCATCGACGCACCTCCACCGCTCGGC
>CAXUBM010000193.1:0-4670 GCA_964249235.1 uncultured Acetobacteraceae bacterium
CGTGCGGATGGGCGACGTGTTCAGATCGAGCCGCGCGGGACCAGTGCGCGGGACCGGTGTTCGGCGTGCTCCCGCTCACGGCAAATGACGAGGAGATCCCATTATGACCGAGGTTTTGGGCGCGCTTCGACGCGCGATCGAGGCGGCCGGGCTCGACGGGTTCGTTGTGCCGCGAGTGGATGAGCATCTCGGCGAGGAGGTCGCGCCGTCGTCGGAGCGACTCGCGTTTGTGTCCGGATTTACCGGGAGTGCCGGCGTAGCGATCGTGACGCGGGAGCGGGCCGCGCTGTTCACCGACGGCCGCTACATGCTCCAGGTCGCCGAGGAGACGGGCCTCGATTGGGAACACCACCACGTCCATCAGCACCCGCCGGCGCGATGGCTCGACGAGCTCGGACGCGGCGACATGCGGCTTGGCTACGATCCGATGCTGCTCGCGCCGGGCGGGCTCAAGGCAATTGCCGGTAAGTGGGGCACGCTTGTGGCGGGCGACAATCTCGTTGATCGGATCTGGCACGATCGGCCGGAGGCGCCGGTCGGGCCGGTGGTGGCGCAGGACGAGGCGCTGGCCGGACGGACGAGCGCGGCCAAGCGGCAGGTGCTCGCGTCGGTTCTGGCCGAGGCAGGGCATGACGCGGTGGTGCTGTGCGATCCGGCGTCGGTCTGCTGGCTCTTCAATGTCCGTGGCAGCGACCTCGAATTCATGCCGGCGATCCTCGCGCATGCGCTCGTGCACGCGGACGGACGCGCGGTGCTGTTCGTGGCGCCGGACCGGGTGAGCGCCTCGCTCCGCGACCGGTTGGGCGCCGATGTCGAGGTGGTGGAGCCCAGCGCGATGGGAGAAGCGTTGGCGACGCTTGCCGGCCGGGTCGTGCGGCTCGATCCGGAGCGGACGCCGGTCTGGTTCAACCAGACGCTCGAGGGACACGGCGCCAGTATCGCGGCAGAACCCGATCCGTGCCTGCTGCCGAGGGCAAGCAAGACGGAAGCGGAGCGCCAGGCGATGCGAGACGCGCATCGGCATGACGGCGCGGCCCTCTGCCGCTTCCTTTGCTGGCTGGAGCGCGAGGCGATGGGGCGGACTGAGGTCGAGGTGGCCGACCGGCTGCTGGCGTTCCGGATGGAGACAGGAGCCTGCCGCGGTGCGTCGTTCGAATCGATCTCGGCGGCGGGTGCCAATGCTTCGCTGATGCACTACCACCCGAAGGTCGCGTCGGCGGCGACGCTGCAGGCGGGCGAACTCTATCTGATCGACAGCGGTGGCCAATACGACGGGGCGACGACGGACGTTACCCGGACGGTGTGGCTCGGGGACGGGCCTGCGCCGGTGTGGCTTCGCGGGCAATTTACGAGGGTGCTGCAGGGGCACATCGCGCTGTCGGCGGCGGTGTTTCCGGACGGGGTGTCTGGTCACCGGCTGGATGCGCTGGCGCGGCTGGCGCTCTGGCGCGCGGGCCTCGATTTTGACCACGGGGCCGGGCACGGGCTGGGCAGTTTCCTGTCGGTGCATGAGTGGCCGAACGCGTTCTCGCCGCGGCCATCGACGGACCCGGTGCGGCTTGGGATGGTGCTGACCAACGAGCCCGGCTTCTACCAGCCGGGCTCGCACGGGATGCGACTCGAAAACGCGATCGAGGTGGTGGAGGCCGAAGGTAGCACCGGCTTCGACCGCTTCGAGCCGCTAACGCTGGCGCCGTTCGACCGGCGGTTGATCGATCCGGTGCTGCTCGACGCGGCGGAACGCGCGTGGGTCGACTCGTATCATGCGTCGGTACTGCGCGAACTCGAGACGCTGCTCGATCGGCATACGGCCGAGTGGCTGCGGCTTGCCTGCCGGACGCTGGATCTGGAGGAGGTGACGAGCGCGCAATGAGGCGGGCGCTACTGACGCTGCTGTGCGGGTTAGCGCCCAGCGCCGGCTGGGCGGCGGCGCCTTGCGGGACAATCGTCATTCCGAGCGGGCTCGGCTTCGCCGGGTCAGAGTCGGTCAACACACTGCACCCGCTGTTCGGCAATGGACTCGAGATCGCGACGTCGACGCTGCTGTTCCGGCCGCTGGTCGCGGTGGGCGCGGATCATCGGTTGGATTTCGATGAGAGCCTGGCGCGCACGGTGACGTCAAGCAATGGCGATCGTGACTGGCGGATTACGCTGCGGCCGGCGACGTGGTCGGACGGGGTGCCGGTCACGTCGGCGGACGTGCTCTATACTTGGCGGCTAATCGTCGCGTTGGGCGCCGCCTACGAGGAGTTCGCGACCGGAGGAATCCCGAACCTCGTCCGGGCGGTGACGGCGCCAGATGCGCAGACGGTGGACATCCGGCTGACGCGGGCGGTCAATCGCGACTGGTTCGTCGATACCGGACTTCCCCTGCTGGTGCCGTTACCCGCGCATGCCTGGGAGCGGAGATCGTTGGCGGACCAGCAGACGAAACAGAGCGAGCCCAGCTTTTACCGGGTGGTGGACGGGGCGTTCAGGCTGGCGAGCCTCACGCTGGGGCGGGATGCGACGTTCACGCCAAACCCCTCCTATGTCGGCCACCATCCGAGCTACGCGCGGCTGGTGCTTCGCTTCTTTAACGGGGCGGACCAGCTTGAGGCGCTGCGCGACGGCCAGATCGACGCGGCCAACCTGCCGGTGATGCTTGAAGGCTCGCGCGCCGCGGCGCTGCCAGGGGTCGAGCGGGTGGCGGTGGGTCCGCTCTGGCTCGACGATGCGATCGTGATGAACTTTGCCAATCCACGGGACGGATTCTTCCACGATCTGGCGGTGCGGCAGGCGATGGCGCGGGCAATCGACCAGAGGAGGCTGATCCGGTTGGCGATGCACGGTCTGGGTTTGGAGCAGCACGGTTTCGTGCCGGCGTCGTGGACAATGTTCCTGCCCGAGGAGGAGCGGGGGGGTCGTTGGGCGCTCGGGTTCGATCCGGTGTCGGCGGCGGCTCTGCTCGACGGCGCCGGATGGCGGCGCGGAGCGGACGGGGTGCGGCAGAAGGATGGACATGCCCTCGCCTTCACGGTGCTGGTCGACGCGGACGACGAGCCCTCCGTCCTGATGATGCAGGTCGTCCAGGATGAGCTCCGTTCTGTTGGGGTCGTGATGCGCATCACCGAGCTCGGGTTCAACCAGTTGATGGCGCGCGCTGTCGGGCCGGCTTCCGGCTGGGATGCGGTGCTGTTCCTGCAGCCGAGCTCGGCCTATCCGGACGCCACGGCGGCACTGGCGAGCGACAGCGCCGACAATTACGGCCACTTCAGCGACGCAGTTACCGACGAACTGATCGAGGCGGCGACCTCTCGAACCGACCTTGTCAGCCTCGTCTCACTCGAGAGAAAAGTCGAATTGGAGCAGCCAGTGCTGTTCCTGGCGGCGCCGATCGCGGCAGTGCTGGCTCGTTCCGGACTGGGCGGGTTCGACAAGCTGGTGGATACGGTCGGCAACTGGCGGCCGGAATATCTGATGCCGCCGGGCCCGTCGGCATGCGGCCACCGCAAATCGTGACAACGCGACCAAGTTCCTCGCCGAAGCACAAGCACCACGAAGCACCGAGTGCGACCACCTCTCACGAGCCTAGGCTGCGAGACGCTGATCAACTCCGGGCATACTAGATCTGATTTGATAGTAACTGCATTGCCGCGACGCTACTGAGTTAAACCAGCCGGGTGGTTGCGTCTGCCCGGTTGCCCCGGGTCGAGCCCGGTCCCGATGAGCCGCCTGGTCGTGACCGAAGCACCGATCGACGCGATGAGCGTGGCCGCCCTCGAGGATCTGCGCCCCGACAGCCTCTACGTAGCGGTGGGTGGCGGCATGGGACCGGAAACGCTCCGCTGCCTCGACCTGCTCCTGCGCGACCTCGCCACCATACCGGGCGCGACGCTCGTGGCTGCGACCGACGCCGATCGCGCCGGCGACAACTACGCTGTTCGCCTGGAGGACATGGGCCGGGCGGCCGGGGTTCGGTGCGAACGCCTGCGGCCGCCGGTCGATGGTGAGGACTGGAACGGGATGCTGGGGAAGGGGAGGGGATCATGAAGCCCGAGCGCGCCTGGTCGCGGCTGCAGTCCGGCAGGCGGCTGGATCTGCTCGACCCGCAACCGGACAGCTGGCTCGACGGCGATCTCGCGGTCGGGCTCGCCTGGACCTACCGCTGGGGCGGGCAGTCACGGTGGGATCGCCCGCTCTCGGTCGCCCAGCACAGCCTCCTGGTCCTGGTGCTCCGGCAGCAGATGCAGCCGCATCAGCCGCTCACGCGCGGGCAGGCCCTGCGCGAGCTGCTGCACGATGGGCACGAGGGCTTCCTCGGCTTCGACCCGATCTCCCCGGTCAAGCCGCACCTCGGCCAAGCCTTCCACGACATCACCGAGCGGCTGCAACGGGCGATCGACACCCGCTACGACGTCCCGGCCTGGACCGGGGACGAGCACGTCCTGCACAAGCGCGCCGATCGGCTGGCTGCCGCGTCCGAGGCGGTCCACGTGGCCGGATGGCAGGCACACGAGCTGCGGGACACGCTGAACATCAGCCTGACGCCACTCTCGGACGACCCGCTGCCGAGGTTCCCACCGCTGGCACTCTGGGAGCCCTGGCCCACCAAGCTCGCCGCATCGGTGTTCCTCTACAAGCTGCGCGAGCTCACCTGCCCCAGCTGGTCGCCGGATCAGCCGGCCTGC
>CAXUBM010000194.1:0-4667 GCA_964249235.1 uncultured Acetobacteraceae bacterium
GATCCACATGCTCCCCCGCCAGCATCCGGCGCAGGGCGGCGCGCATCCCGGCCGACAGGGTGACGGCGCCGAGACGATATTCCTCGAAGGCGGCGGCGGCGAGCGGGACCCAGGCGCGGACGGTCTCGAGCATGGGGGCGGCGTAGGCGCGGATCTCGAACTGGGCATGGGGGTCGCCGCGCAGGGCGAGGAAATTGAAGAGGTTGTGGAGGTCGGTCTTCCAGTACCACTGGGTGTAGCTGTTGAGCGTCAGCGTCATGCGGGCGAGCTCGCGGGCGAGGCCAGGGCGGGCGTCGTCGATCGCCCGGCCGGCTTCGTCCTCGTTGAGCAGCTCGAGATAGTGGTCGTAGGCGCGGTCGGCGTCGTCGCGCAGGATGTCGAGGATGCGGGCGGCGTGATCGGCGGGCAGCGGGTCGCCGCTGCCCTGGCGGTTGCTGGCGGACTGGGCGGCGAGGTGTTCGGGCGCGGGGAGATAGAACTCGCGGTCGAGGACGGAGTAGCGGGCGGAGATCTCGTTGACGCTGGCCATGCGGTGGCGGATCCACTGGCGGGCGACGAAGATCGGCAGTTTGACGTGGAACTTGATCTCGCACATCTCGAAGGGCGTGCTGTGGCGGTGGCGCATGAGGTAGCGGATCAGCGCCTCGTCTTCGGAGACGCGGCGGGTGCCGCGGCCGTAGGAGACCCGGGCGGCCTGCACGATGGCGACGTCGTCGCCCATGTAGTCGACGACGCGGACGAAGCCGTGGTCGAGAACCGGCTGGGCGCGGTGGAGCAGCTTTTCGAGGCCATCGCTGGTGGGGCGGAGCGTGGTGGCTTCAACGGCGCGGGCCGCCTCGGCTTCGGCGGCCTGCTCGGGGCTGAGCGTGTTCATGGCCGGACCCCTACCATCGATGCGGCGGTTGCTCTATATTCCTCGGCGACGGGGCGACCCGCCTATGGTGATAAACGGTTCGTGGAATAAGCGTTGTGGACCCGGGGGCAGTGCCCGGCGCCTCCACCATCCAGCCGCCGAGCGGACCGGTCTCCCGCAGGGATCGAGATGCCGGCGGTGCATGGGGGCGAAACAGGCTCGACACGCGCGGTAAAGACGGATCCTTTGCCCGGCATTGTACCGCCGTTATCGGGCTCCAACACAAGTGCCAATGATAATGACCGCGAGGTCATGGCGCTCGCTGCCTAATTGACTTAGGCAAGCGCGGTTCGGGGGGCACCGGGCAACAGAAGCCCCCCACTCTGCCGTCCGGCGGCCACTCTGCTTCCGGCGGCGACGGTGGCTCGTGGCGGTCGCTCTGGCTTCTGTGGGGCAGAGTGCCGCTCTCGACGGGGGACGTCGCGAGTGCTGTGATAGTGGCCCGAAAGGTCAGGAGCGACGATGGACGACCTTGGGGGTGCGGACGGTGACCAGGCGCCGGAGGGCCAGCTCCCCTACGAGGAGTGGACCGAGGAGGCGTTTCGCGGCGTCGCGGTGCGGGCCCTGGCGCAGGTAGCGGCGCACGGGCTGCCGGGCGAGCACCATTTCTACATCACCTTCCGGGTCGATCATCCGCTGACCAGCCTGCCATCCCGGCTGCGCGAGAAATATCCCGACGAGATGACGATCGTGCTGCAGCACAAATACTGGGACCTCGTCGTGGACGAGGAAGCCCGGTTCATGTCGGTCAAGCTGTCGTTCGGAGGGGTGGCGAGCACATTGGTGGTGCCGTTCAACGCGATCACGGCATTCGCCGACCCGTCGGTGAACTGGGGGCTGCGGTTCCGGGCGATCGTGCCGGGGTCGGGATCGGCGACGGGACGGGCGTTGGCGGCGGTGCGCGAGGACGCTCGCGACGAGGACGCCGACACGGGCGACGCGGCGAAGAGCGAAAGCGAGCCGCAGGTCGTGAGCCTCGACGCCTTCCGGCGCCGCAAGGACTGAGAAAGACTGAGGATCGAGGACGGGGGCGGTCCATGGACATACCGGTCGAGGCGAGCGGGGCCGGCTCCGGGCCGTTGTTTCGGCGCGCCACCGAAAATGCAGCATACCGACGCCGCGATGAGCTCGAGGGCGTGCAGCTGATCGCGTGCGAGGGGGCGCGTGTCCAGGAGCGTCGAGATGCTGACAGGTCCTGAGCGCGGCATGGCAGCGGTGGGGCGGATCGAGGCGCCGGATTGCGCCGCCTTCATCGTCACCGACGGCAACGACTCTTTCGAAGGTCTCACCTAGATCATGCGATACACGGTCGATCGGCTGGACCATCTGGTGATCACGTGCCGGGACATGGAGAAGACCGCGTCCTGGTATCAGCGCGTGCTGGGGATGGAGCGCGAGGAGTATGGGCGCAACCGGCGCAACGCGCTGCGCTTCGGCGGGCAGAAGATCAATCTGCGGCCGGACGGCGCGGACGGCTGGGAGACGGCGGACTTCGCCATCCCGGGGACTCAGGAGCTTTGCTTCTCGACGACGCTGCGGCCGGCGGACACGATCGAGCATCTGAGGAGCTGCGGGGTCGAGGTGACCGACGGGCCGGTGGAGCGGATCGGGGCATTGGGGCCGATGCTGTCGGTCTATTGCCGGGATCCGGATGGCAACCTGATCGAGCTGGCGTCGTATCTCGGGGAGGACGAGGGGTGAGCGCCGGCGGCACGCGGCGCTGCGTGCCGTGCCGGCGGGGGACGGCGCCGCTGAGCCGGGAGGCGGCGGAGGCGGCGCTGGCGCGATTGCCGGGATGGGTGCTGGCCGAGGACGGGGCGAGCATCGGGCGGCGGTTCGAGTTCCGCGACTTCGACGAGGCGTTCGCGCTGGTCAGCTGCGTGGCGGAGTTGGCGCGGCGGGAGGACCATCATCCGGACGTCGCGTTCGGGTGGGGCTATGCGCGCTTGTCGATGACCACGCACGCGATCGGCGGGCTGCACGAGAACGACATGGTGATGGCAGGGCTGATCGACGCGGCGGCGGAACGGACGCGGCGCTGAGGCCCCTGCCCTCGCCCGCGGCGAAGTCGGGCGGCGTGCCGGCCGACCTCCGCCGCCCGGACCGTGCCAGGCCAGACCCGGCACGGGCCGCTCAGCCGCAGTCGGAATGGTCCGACAAGTGGG
This sequence comes from uncultured Acetobacteraceae bacterium, assembly GCA_964249235.1. Classification (GTDB taxonomy): domain Bacteria; phylum Pseudomonadota; class Alphaproteobacteria; order Acetobacterales; family Acetobacteraceae; genus CAXTPV01. Next base: position 3,079 of record CAXUBM010000194.1, read on the forward strand.
CGGTGGCGGGACCGTCGCACCTTGCCGCGCGCCGATCGCCCCGCCTATGATGGATCAATAAGAAGGTTCCGGGGAGGCGATGGCCGAGTACGAGCACGTGGTTCGGCTCGCGCACGTGCAGAAGTATTTCGGCGCGATCCATGGGCTGCGGGACATCAATCTGGCCATCGGCCGCAACGAGATCGTCGGGCTGATCGGTGACAACGGCGCCGGCAAGTCGACGCTGATCAAGGTGATGACCGGGGTGATGCCGCCGACGTCGGGCCAGATCTTCGTGCGAGACCGGGCGCTCGACTTACGGGACTACTCGGTGCGCATGGCGCACGCGCTGGCGATCGAGACGGTCTACCAGGACAAGTCGCTGGCGGAAAAGCAGCCGCTGTGGCGCAACTTCTTCGCCGGAAGGCAGATCACCAATCGGTTCGGCTTCATCGACGTCAAGCGCGAACGGGCGCTGGCGGCCGAGATGCTGATGGGCTCGATCGGCTTTCGCGGCGTCGGGATCTCGGTCGACAGCACCGTGTCGAAGCTGTCGGGCGGCGAGCGCCAGGGAATCGCCATCGGCAGGGCGATGCATTTCGACGCCGACCTGATCGTGCTCGACGAGCCGACGGTGGCCCTCGCCGTCTCCGAGGTCCGCAAGGTCCTGGACTTCGTGCGGCTGATCAAGAGTTCGGGGCGGGCCTGCGTCTATATCGAACACAATCTGGCGCACGTGCACGCGGTGGCGGACCGGCTGGTGGTGCTCGACCGGGGGGCGATCGTGGCCGAGATCGAGCCACGGCACATGTCGGTGGCGGAGCTGACGGAGTATCTGATCGCGCTGCAGCACGAGGGTTGAGGGATTGAGGGGCCTGCTTCGACGGATCGAGGGTTTGCCGATCATCCTGGTGTTCGCTGCCCTGCTGGCGCTGTTCATGTACACGTCGCCGACGGTGTTCCTCGCACCCTTCATCTACACGACCTTCGCGTCCACGCTGCCGCCGCTGGTGCTGCTGGCGGTGGGACTGACGTTCGTGATCGCGGCGGGCGAGATCGACCTGTCGTTCCCGGCGATCATCTCGTTCTCCGGATTCATCTTCGCGGTGTCGTTCCGCGACTGTCATCTGGGCTGGATCGCGGTGCTGCTGGGGTTGGCTTCGGGACTGCTGGTGGGCGTGGTGAACGGGTTCGTGGTCGCGCGGATCGGCGTGCCGTCGTTCATCGCGACGCTGGCGGCGCAGTTCTTCTGGTCGGGGATGGCGACGGTGCTGTCGGGCGGCAAGTCCTATGCGCTGCGTGGGGTGGAGACGAGCTCGGTGTGGCTTGGACTGGTGGGGCTGCTCGGCAACGGTGCGGACTGGGTCAGCCAAATCTCGGTGCAGGCGTTCTGGACGCTCGCCGTGGTGGTCTTCCTTTGGTTCGTGCTCAACCGGCACCGGTTCGGCGAACACGTGCTGTTCATCGGTGACAGCAACGAGGTCTCGCGCGTGGTGGGGATCGATGTGGCGCGCGAGAAGATCAAGCTGTTTACGTTGATGGGCGGGCTGGCGGCGTTCGCGGCGATGCTGCTGACGCTCGAAAACAAGAACTACTTCGGCAACCAGGGC
>CAXUBM010000195.1:0-4667 GCA_964249235.1 uncultured Acetobacteraceae bacterium
CCGACTGCTGGCCCTGCGCCACGTCGGGATCGGCCACCACCGGCTGCGGCGTCGCCATCGCCACCGGCTCGGCCGCCGCCATCACCGGTGCCCCGCCCGCCACCGCGAACAGCTTCGGCCGCGCTTGCTCCATCGGCGCCGGCGTGTCGATCCCGGTCGCCACCACCGACACCCGCACGCGCCCGCTCAAGCTCTCGTCGATCGCCGACCCGAAGATGATGTTCGCATCCTCGGCCACCTCCTCTCGGATCCGGTTCGCAGCCTGATCGACCTCGTAGAGGGTCATGTCGTCGCCTCCGGTGATGTTGATCAGCAGCCCGCGCGCGCCCGCCATCGACGTGTCCTCGAGCAGCGGATTGCTGATCGCGGCCTCGGCCGCGCGGATCGCCCGGTTCTCGCCCTCGGCCTCGCCGGTTCCCATCATCGCCTTGCCCATCTCGGCCATCACCGTGCGGATGTCGGCGAAATCGAGATTGACCAGTCCAGGTGCGACCATCAGGTCCGTGACGCCACGCACGCCCATGTAGAGCACGTGGTCGGCCATCTTGAACGCTTCCTTCCAGCCGGTCCTCTCGTTGGCCAGCCGGAAGAGGTTCTGGTTCGGGATCACGATCAACGTGTCCACGTACTGCTGCAGTTCCGAGATGCCCTGGTCGGCCGCCTTCGCGCGCCTGACACCCTCGAACGTGAACGGCTTGGTCACCACGCCCACCGTCAGCACGCCGCGCTCGCGCGCCATCCGCGCGATCACCGGCGCCGCCCCGGTGCCGGTGCCGCCGCCCATGCCGGCGGTGATGAACACCATGTGCGCGCCGTCCAGGTGCCGCGACAGCTCGTCCGCGGCTTCCTCCGCCGCCGCCCGCCCGATCTCCGGCTTCGCGCCCGCGCCCAAGCCTTGCGTCAGATGCGGCCCGAGCTGGATGCGCCGGTCGGCGCGGCTGTGGGTGAGCTGCTGCGCGTCGGTGTTGGCGACGACGAAGTCGACGCCCTGCAACTGCAACGCGATCATGTTGTCGACCGCGTTGGTGCCGCCGCCGCCGACCCCGATCACCGTGATCTTCGGCGTGAAGTCCGCATAGGTCTGCTGCGGGATCGTCAGGTTCAGGGTCATGCTTTCCCCCTCCTCGGGAATGGTCTGTGTGTGGCCGTCACGCGCGCCGTCAAACCCGCTCGCGCAGGAACTCGACGACGCGGCGGATCATTCCTGCCGGCCGCGGTTCCGAAAGGTCGATATCCTGCAAGCTCTGTCCCGCTCCCGCCGCCCAGGCCAGCAGCCCGCAGACGGTGGCGAACTCCGGGCCCTGGCTGTCGCGGGGCAGGGTGCGCACCGGCCCGGCCGGCTTGCCGACCCCCACCGACGCGCCCAGGATCGAGGCCGCCAGGTCTCGAATGCCGCCGAGCTGCGAGGCGCCGCCCGTCAGCACCACGCGACCGTGCGCCGCGCGGCCCAGCCCCGCCGCCTCGAGCCGGTCGCGCACCAGCTCGAACGTCTCCTCCATGCGCGGCCTGATCACGCCGACCAGAGCCGAGCGCGGCACCGAGGCGAACTGGTGCTCCTCCTCGCCGATCAACTCCACGTCGAGCATTTCCCGTTCGTCGTCCGCCGACGGTTCCACGTTGCCGTAGATCGCCTTGAGCCGTTCCGCACTGGTCAACGGCGTCGACAGGACCGCCGCGATGTCCTTCGTCACGTGCAGGCCGCCCACCGGCAACTGCGCCGCTTGCAGGAGCTGCCGCTCGCCGAAGGTCGCGATCTGCGTCGTTCCGCCGCCCATGTCGACGACGGTCGCGCCGAGCGCACGCTCGTCATCCACCAGCACCGACAATCCCGACGCGAGCGGCGCCGACACCAGTTCGCCCAGCGACAGATCGCAGCGCGCGATCACGGTCGCCAGGTTGCGCAACGCCGAGCTCGACGCGTCGATCATGTGCAGCCGCCCGCTCAGCGCCTCGCACACCTGCCCGCGCGGATCGTCGACTCCCGTCGTCTCGTCGACCGAGAACCCGAGCGGCATGGCGTGGATCACCTCGCGCCCGTCGGAGTTGGCCCGCAGTCGCCCCTCATGCACCACGCGCCTGACATCCGCGTCGGTGACCGCTCGCCCGCCCACCGGCCAGCGCACGTTGAACAGCCGGCTCTCCGGCTGTCCGCAGGCGAGATTGACGGTGACCGACCGCAGCCGGTGATCGGCCATGTCCTCGGCCCGGCCCACCGCGGCGCGGATCGCCCGTTCCGCCTCGTCGAGGTCCACGATGCCGCCCAGCCGCACGCCGCGCGAGCGATGCAGCCCGAAGCCGATCAACCTGATCTCGCGCCCGTCGCATCGCCCGATCGCGCACGTGATCTTGCTGGTTCCGATATCGAGCACGCCGTAGATGCCGCCGCGCAGCTTGAGCCCGCGCGGCGTCTCCTCCGACCCGCTCAGCACCAACGCCCGTCCCGCCGGCGCCAGCGCCACCGCGCCGCCGCGGCCGGCGCCTTCGCGCCCGATGCGCGCCGCGGCGCTCATGCGGGCTTCCTCGCCGGATCATCGGACGTGCCTGTCGTCCCGTCGGACGGCGCCGGATCGGCGTGCACCGGCCGCAACACCAGCCGGTCCGGCAGCCGCATGTCGATCGCCACCAGCGGCCGCTCCAGCAGCTTGTGATCGTGCTCGAAGGCGCTCAGCCGCCTCAGTGCCGCCGCCGCCTCGGCTTCGGGCAGCAGCACGTCGCAGCCGTTCCTCAGCGTCAGGTTCCAGCGCCGCTGCCCCACGCGGACCGCGGCCACCACGTCGGCCCTGATGGCCGGATTGTCGTCCAGCGCGTCGATCAGCGCCGCCGCCGCCGGAGGTGCGCCGGCGCCGACGACCAGCGGCAGGCGCGCGAACGCCTGCGCATCCTTGCCGTTCAAGCCTTGGTTCTGCACCACGGTCCCCGTGCGGTCGATCAATTGGAACCGTCCCTGATCCTGCCAGACCGCGAAGGGCTTGCGCTCGGTCAGCTCCACCACCACCGTGCCCGGCAGGTGCCGCTGCACGATCGCGGTCTCCACGAACGGCAGCGCTTCCACGTTGCGCTCCGCCTCCTCGATCGAGAAGCCCATGATCGGATCGCCCGGCGACATCCCCAAGGCTTCCGTCACGTCGTGCGGCGACGTCAGCCGCTCCCCCTGCACGACGATCCGCGTGATCGGCAGCGCGAGCCCGATCCGGTGCCGAAACCACGATCCCAGCCCCGCCTGCTCGACCGCGCCCCGCGCCGCCAGCAGCCCGCACAGTCCCAGACCGAGCAGCGGCGCCGCCAGCAGCGCCGGCCGCAGCAGCCGCTTCTGCCGCCGCATCAGCATCGACAGGCGCGAGGGTCGGTCGAGCTTCCTCATGCGCGGCACGCTGCCCGCTCGACCATCCAGCCGCAAAGCGCCGGATAAGAGATGCCCCGATGCTGCGCCTGCTCCGGCAGCAGCGACGTCGGCGTCATGCCGGGCTGCGTGTTGACCTCCAGCAGAACCAGACGGTTGCCATCGAGCCGGAAGTCGGAGCGCGTCGCCCCTCGGCAGCCCAGCGCCCGATGCGCCGCCACCGCGATCGCCATCGCCTGCGCCGTCAGCTCATCCCCGATCGGCGCCGGCAAGACGTGTCGCGAGCCGCCCGGCGCATACTTCGCCTCGTAGTCGTAGAATTCGTGCCCTTCCGCCTCGGTCACGATCTCGGTCACCGCCAGCGCCTCGTCACCCATCACGCCGACCGTCACCTCGCGCCCCGGCACATATTCTTCCACGAGCGCTTGTGCGCCATGCCGCCACGACCGCGCGATCTCCGATCGCCGGTTGCTCCCCTCGCGCAGGATCTCCACCCCCACCGAGGAGCCTTCGGAGTTCGGCTTGACGACGTAGGGCAGGGGCATCGGATCCGCCGCCTCCAGCTCCTCGGGCGTGACCAGCACCGACCGCGCCACCGGCAACCCGGCCTGCGCGAACAATGCCTTGGCGGCGCTCTTATCCATCGCCAGCGCCGACGCCCGCACCCCGGAGTGGGTGTAGGGAATGCCGATCCAGTCCAGAACGCCCTGGATCGCGCCGTCCTCGCCGAACCGTCCGTGCAGAGCGTTGAACACGCACTCCACCCGCACCGGCTCCGTCAGCGCCGCGATCACCGCGCCCAGATCCTCGCCCGCCTCGATCGGCACCACGTCGTGTCCCAGCGTCCGCAACGCCGCGATCACCCCGCGGCCGGTCGACCGGCTGACGTCGCGCTCGCTCGAGATCCCACCATGAAGAACCCCGATCCGCATCAGGCGATCACCCCCGGCACGCCCACGCGCCTGATCTCCCAGGCGAGCTCGATGGCGAACTGCGCCATCACCCGCGCCCGCACCGCCTCGCCCAGCCCCTCGATGTCGGACGCCGTCGCATTGCCGTTGTTGACCAGGAAGTTCGTGTGCAGCGTGCTCACCTGCGCGCCACCCATCACCATCCCGCGGCAGCCCGCCTGATCGACCAGTTCCCAGGCGGCCAGCGTGCTCGACGACGGTTCCGGATTGCGGAACGTCGACCCGCCCGTCCGCTCGCGCACCGGCTGCGTCGCCTCGCGCCTGGCCCTGATCTCCGCCATCCGGGCATCCGCCCGTGCCCGCTCGCCGCGTACGCCGCGCAGCCGCGCGCGGACGACCACCGCCTCCGGCGGCAA
>CAXUBM010000196.1:0-4625 GCA_964249235.1 uncultured Acetobacteraceae bacterium
CCGGGGGCGGCCGGGGGGCCGCGCCGCCGCCTGCGGCGGGGCGGGGAGCACGCCGCCGACCGCGGCGAACACCGAGCAGAGCATGAACACGCTGGTCGTGATCAGGCGGACGTTGATGCCGGCCCGCCGCGCCGCCTCGCGGTTGCCACCCACCGCGGTCACCGACCGGCCCCACTGCGTCCGTGTCAGCGCGTAGTTCAGCAGCAGCACGAGTGCGAGAAAGAAGCCCAGCATCCACGGCACGCCGCGATCGCGATCGAGATAGAACACCGCGAGCTCGAGCACCACGGTGACCGCGACGGCGCGCACGATGATCGCGCCCAGCGACTGCGAGGACAGCTGTGCCCGCCGCCGCCGCTGCGCCGTGCGGAACGCCGTCATCAACACCGCCACCCCGGCCAGGGCGGCGATCGCGTAGGCGAACGGGGCGGGCATGTAGAGCGACTGGCCGAAGCTCACCATCGGCGACCCGTAGGGAAGATTGATCGAGCCGGTCTCGCCGAGGATGTAGAGCTGCAGCCCGAGGATCGCCAGCAGCCCCGAGAGCGTCGAGACGAAGCTCGGCATGCCGAACCGGTTGAACAGCGTCGCATAGATGAAACCCACGACGGCGCCGGCGGCGATCGCCGCGGCGATCGCCAGGAACACCGGCCAACCCTGGTTGACCCACAGCACGCCGACCAGTGCGGAGGCGAACCCGCTCATCGAGCCGACCGAGAGGTCGATCTCGCCGATCATCAGGATGCAGACGATGCCGAGCGAGATCACGCCGACGGTGGAGCTGTCGTAGAGCAGGTTGACGAGATTGTTGCTCGACAGGAACACCGCGTTGAGGCTCTCGAACACGGTGCAGATGATGACGAGCCCGACGATCACGGGCAGCGATCCGAGGTCCCCCGACCGCACGCGGTCGATCGACGAGCGGACGGCGCTTGCGAACCCGCTGCCCTGCTTGAGGCGCTCGTCGGCGCGATCGATCAGTCCGGTGCCGCTCATGGCATGGCTCCCTCTTTCGCGCTTGCCGCGTCCGCCGCCTCCGCCGCCCGCCGGCGTCCGGCCCGGCGCGACACGGAGTTCTCGGCGGCTCCCGTGATGGCGCCGACCAGTTCATGGTTGCTGGCGTCGGGGTAGAAGACGCCGTTGTTGCGGCCGAGCCGGAGCACGACGATCCGATCGGCGACCGCGCGCACGTCTTCCATGTTGTGGCTGATCATCACCACGCCGAGTCCGCGGTCGCGCACCCGCTCGATCAGGTCGAGCACCTCCGCGGTCTGCGCCACACCCAGTGCCGCCGTCGGCTCGTCGAGCAGCACGAGCTTCGGCTCGAGCAGGAGCGAGCGCGCGATCGCCACCGTCTGCCGCTGCCCGCCGGAGAGCGAGGCGACCGGCTCGCGCACGCTCGGGATGCGGGCCGACAGCTCGCGCAGGAGCGTCCACGCCTTGATCTCCATCGAGACCTCGTCGAGGCCCATCGGCCCGAGCTCGCGGCCGAGGAAGATGTTGGCGACCACGTCCAGGTTTTCACACAGTGCGAGGTCCTGGAACACGGTGGCGATGCCCAGCGACAGAGCGGCGCCCGGATCGGCCAGCGTGACCTCCTTGCCCGCGAAGGTCATCGTCCCCGAACTCGCCTGATGGACACCGGCGAGCACCTTCACCAGCGTCGACTTGCCCGCACCGTTGTCGCCCACGAGTGCCACGACTTCGCCCGCGTGGACGTCGAGCTCGATGTCGGTGAGCGCTGAGACGGCGCCGAAATGCTTCGAGATGCCGCGAAGGCTGAGCACGAGCTCGCCCGCCGCGCCGTGTTGAACCGGGTCATTCATGCAGGAACCTCACGAGGAGAGCCGCCCGGCTCGCACGAGACGAACACCGGGCGGCGGCAACACCGGGCGGGCGGCAGGATCAGGGCGAGATGCCAAGCTTCTGGCAGCCGGCGACGTAACGTCCCGTGCAGAGCACGGAGGCGGGTTCGATCGGCTTGCCGTTGACGTCCTTGTCGACGATCTCGCTCTTGAGGTTCCCGGCCGTGATCAGCGTCGGCGTGAAGAGCTGCGTCGGCGTGTTGAAAAGGGTCGTGTCGCTGTGCGGCGTCTTGCCTTCGAGCAGGCCGATGGCGATCTTGGCCGCCGCCCCGGCCACGATCTCGCTCGGCTTGGAGATCGTGTTGTACTGGTCGCCCGCGATGATCAGCTGCAGGCCGGCGATGGTCGCGTCGTTGCCGGTGACCGGCGGCACCGGATCCACGCCGGCCGCCTTGAAGGCGGCGATCGCGCCGCCGCCCGTGCCGTCGTTCGCGGCGACGACGCCGACGATCTTCTTGCCGAAGCGCGAGATCTGTCCGCTGACCCATTGCTGCGCCTTCGACGGCAGCCAGTCCGGCGTGTCGTATTCGGCGAGCGTCTTGTAGCCACCCGAGGCCAGGCCCTCGTGAACGCCCTTCTTGATGAGGCCGGCCGCGGCGTCGGTCGGCGAGCCGTTCACCTCGAGCACGCCGCCGCTGCTCGGGGCATTGATCGCCTTGAGATGCTTGATTAGCGACTGGGCGATCAGCTTGCCGATCTGTTCGTTGTTGAACGACACGTAGTAGCTCGCCTGCGCCGAGGGGATCGGCCGGTCATAGGCGATCACCTTGATCCCCTGCGACTGCGCTTGCTTGACCAGCGATGCGGCCGCCGTCGAGTCGACCGGATCGAGAACGATCGCCTTTGCGCCCTGCGAGACCACCGAGTTGAATTGCTGCTGCTGGCGCGAGGCGTCGGCATCCGCGTTCTGGTAGAGGACGGTGCATTTCGGGCACAGCTTCTTGACCTCGGCGACGAAGCCGGGCCTGTCATGTTCCTCGTAACGGGTCGAGCCCTCGTCGGGCATCAGGAACCCGAGCTTCGCGTTCGAAACGGTCGCGGCGCTCGCGTGCGTCATCGGCACGAGGAGCGGCGTCGCCGCGACCGCCAGGGCCCCGACGGAGGTTCTGGCGCGTTTCGCAAAATTCGACATGCTTGGACTTTCCCTGTGGTTGGACAGCTTGCGTCGTGGGCGGGGTCAGAGCCGTTCGGCGATGACCGCTCCCGCCGGCTCGCAACGGTGGTGAAGGGGCCGGTCGTTCTCCCGGTGACGAACCCGATAGGAACGCGGCGTCATGCTGGTGACCGCCCGGAACCGCCGATTGAAGTTCGAGACGTTGTTGAAGCCGACATCGTAGCAGATCTCGGTGATCGCCCGGTCCGACGTGGTCAGGATCCGGCAGGCACGATTGATCCGCATCCCGTTGACGTAGGCGGTGAACGTCATGCCTGTTTGCCGGTGGAACGCGCGCGAGAAACCGCTCGGCGTGTAGCCGCTCAACTCCGCGAGTTCCGTCTCGCGCAGGTCGCAGGCGATGTTGCGCTCGATATGGTCGAGCACGTGGTTGAGCGGCGTCGACATGTAGACGTCGGGCTTCGACCGGTAGCCGACGCTGGCCAGCATGCGCCGCTCGCCGTCCCGGACCAGCTGTTCGAGGATCTGCATGAACAGGGCGGGACGCGACCGCGCGTCGCCGGCCAGCATGGCGGCCATCAGCGGCGCGACCGCTCGGCTCGTCGCTTCCGCGAACTCGAGACCGCGCTGGCTGTCGCTCACCAGCCTGGGCAGCTCGTTGCTGCGGAAGATCGCCGAGCAGGCCTGGATGAAGACCGAGGTGAACTGCAGAACGATGCAGCGCTGCGGGATCGCGACGCCGGCGGGCACGTCGCTCAGCCAGTTGTGCGGCAGATTCGGCCCGGTCATCACCAGGTTGCCGGGCGAGAACTCGCCGATATGGTCGCCGACGAAGACGCGGCCGCTCGTCGTCGTGATCAGGTGGATCTCGATCTCCGGATGGAAGTGCCAGCGCACGGTCCGGTAAGGGTAGCCGTGCGACCAGATCTTGAAGGGCGCGCTGTCGGCGACGTCCACGATTTCGAGTTCGGGCTGAGCCATACGGTCAGGCGCCGCCCGTCGCGACGGATCTCGGCATTTCTCATCCACCCTGCGGCCCTGCCCTGGCGGAAGCCGGGCCGGCTCATTCGTTACAACCCAACCACTCTAGCACTTCCTCGCCGCGACGCCTCCTCTCGTTGCGTCGGCAATCAATATTATTTTGACCGTTACGGCCGCTCGCGGCCTGGATCCTGCGGTGACGCGTCGCACCCATGCGAACTGAGGCAAACACATCGCCTCAGGCCACGCCGCGCCACGCTGGGGGGGCCTGCCATCGCGATGCACGCGGCGGCGGCCTGGAGCCGCCGATCTCGGATCGAGGTCGGCGTAGCGGGTCAGACGATGGCCGTCGACATCCCCCGCCTCGACGTCGGCAACGTCCGCCCGCGCAAGGTGCCGAGCACCGTCTCGATCCGCCGCGCCTCGATCTCGGTCGCATCCCTGACCGCCTCACCGATCCCGGTCGCTCACGGAACCGTCACCACCACCTTCCCAACCTGCGCCCCGCTCGCCATGAACCGATACGCATCCCCGATCGCGTCGAGGCCGAACGTCCGCGCCACCACCGGCCGCCACCGTCCCGATCCCACGCCCGCCTCGACGGTCTCCACCGCCCGCCCCAACGCTCCCGACCGCAGGAGGTCGCGCACCGACCATCCCCGCAC
>CAXUBM010000197.1:0-4625 GCA_964249235.1 uncultured Acetobacteraceae bacterium
GTGTGCCATGCCACACCGATGTCGCCCGCCGGATGCTCGGCCAGAGGCGCAGACGGCTCTGCAAGCCGCCAGATGTCCCGACCGCAACGTGGCATCGCCCGCGTCGATGCTGCCGCAAGGCGTGCCGGCGGTGCTGTCGACGTGCGAAGATGCGGGGCAGTGTCCGACCTGGCCGCACGTGGCCGGGGGACATGAGAACGCGTGCCTGATGCGTGACGAGGACGCGACATCGCCATCCCGCTTCTCGCCAGCCGGTCGGTGGATTTGTTGCTCGACCTGGTCGAGGATCGTGCCGAGGCCGGGGGCGCGCGCGAGGTGGGCGCGCCGGTGCTGGTCCGGCGCGACAGTACGGCGCCGCCTCCGGGCGGCGGACAATGAAGAAACGAGCGAGGGAGAGATGGACATGGACAGGACGGAGTGGACGCGGCGGCGGGTGATCGGGAGTGCGTCGGCGCTGGCGGCGGCGGCGGCATGGCCGTCGGCCGGCGGGGCGGCGGATGCGCCGGTGACGCTGACGATGTGGGCGTGGCTGCCGCACATGAGCGACGAGATCGCGATGTTCGAGGCGGCGAACGGGGCGATCAAGATCAACGTCGTCAATGCCGGGCAGGCGGCGCCGGAATACGCGAAACTGCGCACGGCGCTGAAGGCGGGGACGGGGGCGCCGGACATCGTGCAGCTCGAGCTCAGCATGGTCAGCACGTTCGTCGAGATCAAAGGGGTGGCGGACCTGGCTCCCTTTGGGGCGGCGAAGATGGCGCCGGACTTCGTCGATTGGAGCTGGCAGCAGGTCACGACGGGAAGCGCGGTGCACGCGATCCCTTGGGACAGCGGGCCGATGGGGCAGATCTATCGCGAGGACATCGCGCAGGCGAACGGGTTCGCGCCGCCGAAGACCTGGGACGAGTTCGGCGAGACGGCGATGAAGGTGGCGAAGTCCGGCAAGGACGTCGTGCTGTGCAACGCGACGTTCTCGGAAGGGGCGTGGGTGACGGCGCTGCTGTGGCAGGCGGGTTGGCGGCCGTTCACGGTGGACGGCGACCGGCTGGAGATCAGGATCAACGACGATGTCGCCAAGCGGTTCTGCGCGTTCTGGCAGAAGCTGCTGGACGCGAAGGCGGTGGACACTTCGCCCGGGTTCACGACCGACTGGTTTCAGTCGATCGCGCGGGGGCGGTTCGCGATCTGGCTGATTGCGGCGTGGGGACCGGTGTTCCTGTCGCAGTTCGCGCAGGCGAGTGCGGGCAAGTGGCGGGTGGCGGGGATGCCGCAATGGGACGCGGCCAAGCCGTCGAACGGGAACTGGGGCGGCTCGACGCTGGCGGTGACGGCGCAGTGCGCGCACAAGAAGGAAGCGGCGGAGGCGATCATGTGGCTGCTCGGGCAGCGGGCGCCGGCGGAGGCGTACGTGAAGGAGCAGTTCCTGTTTCCGGTGCAGGAGGCGCTGCTGAAGGACGAGGCGTTCCTGAAGACGCCGTTCGCCTTCTATGGCGGGCAGCCGATCAACACGGTGTTCGCGCAAGGTGCGGCGCAGGTCGGGACGGACTTCCAGTGGTCGCCGTTCAACGACTATTTCTTCGCCCAGCTCGGGCAGGAGTGCGGGTCGGCAGCGAGCGGCGGCCGCACGCTGGCGGCGGCGTTCGACAGGTTGCAGTCGCGGATCTCGCGATTTGCCAAGCAGCAGGGGTTCACGGTGAAGACCTGATGGCGGGGCGGTCGGGCGCGCGGCGCGGGGCGCGGTTGGCGCCCTGGCTGTTCGTGGCGCCGTTCTTCGTGCTCTTCGCGGGCTTCCTGGTGGTGCCGCTCGCCTATGCGCTGGGGATCAGCCTGTTTCGCGACACGCTGGCCGGAGGGACGGTGTTCAGCGGGCTCGCCAACTACGAGGACGTGTTCGGCGACGCGGGGTTCTGGACCGGCGTCGGGCACATGGCGGTGTTCGGGTTGTTCCAGATCCCGGTGATGCTGGGGTCGGCGCTGCTGATCGCGCTGGTCCTGGACCGGGGCACGGCGATGCTGCGCGGCGCGTTCCGGTTGGCGTTCTTCCTGCCCTACGCGGTGCCGAGCGTGGTGGCGACGCTGATCTGGGGCTATCTGTACGGGCCGAGCTTCGGGCCGTTCACGCAGGGCGCGCACGCGCTGGGGCTGGCGGCGCCGGACTTCCTGTCGCGACGCTGGATGCTGGCGTCGCTCGCCAACGTGGTGACGTGGGAATATGTCGGCTACAACATGATCATCCTCTACTCGGCACTGCAGGCGGTCCCGCGCGACCTGCCGGAGGCGGCGGTGATGGACGGGGCGCGGCCGTGGCAGACGGCGTTGCTGGTCAAGGTGCCGGCGATCAGGGGGGCGCTGCTGCTGACGGTGATCTTCTCGATCATCGGGACGCTGCAGCTCTTCAACGAGCCCGAGCTGATGCACGCGATTTCGCCGAACGTGATCGGGGACCACTACACGCCGAACCTCTACGCGTACGCGCTGGCGTTCACGGACCAGGAGTACGGCTATTCGGCGGCGGTCTCGTTCGTGCTCGGCGCGCTGATCGCGGCCATGTCGTACATGTTCATGCTGGGGACGCGGGAGAGGCGGGCTTGAGCGTCGTCGGCGAGGCGCCGGGGTCGCGGGCGTTCGCGCGGTCGCGGCGGGCGAACACGCTGCTGCTGTGCGTGCCGTTGCTCTACACGATGATGCCGCTGGCGTATCTGGTGATCTCGGCGACGAAGACGCAGCCGGATCTGTTCGACACGTTCGGGTTCTCGTTCGGGCACCGGTTCGTGCTGCTCGGGAACATCCGCTCGGTGTTCACCTATGGCGGCGGCGTGTATGGGCGCTGGCTGGTCAACACGCTGTTCTATTCGGGGGCGGCATCGATCGGGGCGACGGTCCTGTGCTGCCTGTGCGGGTACGCGTTCGCGCGGCTTCGGTTCCGCGGGCAGGAGGTGCTGTTCGCGGTGGTTCTGGGGGCGGTGATGATTCCGCAGACGGCACTGACGATCCCGATCTTTCTGCTGCTGAGCAAGGTGGGGCTGGTCAACACGCCGGCGGCGGTGATCCTGCCGTCGCTGGTGTTCCCGCTGGGCGTGTACCTGATGCGGGTCTATGTCGAGCAGGCGGTGCCGACGGAGCTGATCGATGCGGCGCGGCTGGACGGCGCGGGCGAGCTGCGGGTGTTCACGACGGTGGCGGTGCCGCTGATCACGCCGGCGGCGGTGACGGTGCTGCTGCTGTCGTTCGTGGCGACGTGGAACAACTACTTCCTGCCGCTGGTGGTGCTGAGCACGCCGTCGCTGTTTCCGGTCACCGTGGGGCTGGCGTCGTGGTTCGAGCAGGCGAGCGCCGGGGCCGGATCGGAGGCGGTGTTTCCGCTGGTGATGACCGGGGCGCTGATCGCGATCGTGCCGGTGCTGGCGGCGTTCCTGGGGTTGCAGCGGTTCTGGCGCGGCGGGTTGGCCGCAGGCGGGGTGAAGTAAAGGCCAAAGAGCTGACCCCTTGAACCCCGGGGTTTGGGGGTGAGCCCCCAACGGGGTCCAGGGGCAGAGCCCCGGCCTTCCTTTCCAAGGAGATCCAAGTGAGTCGCTCTCTATCGGCCTGGCGCACGCTCTCGCTCGACAAATTCCTCGTGGGCACGCCGCATTATCCGGAACATGTGGCGGAGGAGTTTCTCGAGCGCGACGCGGAGCGGATCGCGGCGGCGGGGTTCAACATCGTGCGGATGGGCGAGTTCGCCTGGAACCTGTTCGAGCCGTCGCTGGGACGTTTCGAGTTCGGGCTGTTCGACCGGGCGGTGGCGGTGTTCGACCGGCACGGCGTCAAGACGATGATGTGCACGCCGACGGCGACGCCGCCGCGGTGGCTGACGGCGGCGGAGCCCGAGCTGTTGCGCGTGGATGCGAAGGGGGTGCGCCATCGGCACGGGTCGCGGCAGCACGCGGATACGACCGATCCGCGCTACCGCGCGCACAGCCGGCGGATCACGCGGGCGATGGCGGAGCATTACCGCGACGATCCGGGCGTGATCGGGTGGCAGACCGACAACGAGTTGAACACGTCCTATTCGGAGTCGTTTTCGGCGGCGGCGACCGAGGGATTTCGTGAGTTCCTGCGGGCGCGCTACGGGAGCGTCGAGGCGCTGAACGAGGCGTGGGGCGGACGGTTCTGGGCCCAGGAGGTCTGGGAGTTCGGGCAGGTGGAGCTGCCGTATCCGGACGCGCCGGTGGCGTCCAATCCGACGCAACTGCTCGATTACCACCGGTTCCTGGCGCACGCGACGGCGATGTTCCAGCGCGATCAGGTGGAGATCCTGCGGGCGGTCAATCCGGGCTGGTTCGTGACGCACAACGTCGGCCGAATTCGGGACCTCGACCTGCGAGGGGCGCTGGCGACGGATCTCGATTTCCTGTGCTACGACATCTACCCGTTCCTGATGGATGAAAGGCTGCGTCTCGGGCACGCGTACCTGCCGGCGCTGCAGATCGACCTGGTGCGGGGGGCGGCGGGAAACATGGTGGTGCCGGAGCTGCAGAGCGGGTTCGGCAGCCAGCCGGAGTTCTCGACCACGGTGCCGGAGCCGGGCGAGATGCGGCGGATGGGGTTCTCGGCGATCGCGCGGGGGGCGGACGGGATCATGT
>CAXUBM010000198.1:0-1355 GCA_964249235.1 uncultured Acetobacteraceae bacterium
TCACCTGGGTCACCTTGGTCTCGGCCACCTCGTAGGTGAACACGCCGCACACGCCGACGCCGCGGCGGTGGACGTGCAGCATCACCCGGGTCGCCTCCTCGCGCGTCTTCTGGAAGAAGCGCTCGAGCACGTGGACGACGAACTCCATCGGCGTGTAGTCGTCGTTGAGCATCAGGACCTTGTACATGGCGGGCTTGCGCGTCTTCGGACGCGACTTGACCACCACGCCGGTCGAGGGGCCGTCGGCGCCCTTCTTGTCGATATCGCTCATCGCGGTGCGATCCTGCAGGCGGCTGTCACTCTCATCGGTACACCATATCGGCTTGGCCCCGGTTGATGAAAGTGTGGCGAGATCGGTCCGCGCGATCCGACCGACGAAACATCGTCTCGAAAATGCGTCTTGCCGGCCGTCTATGCCGCCTGGTTGGAAGATGTGGTTCCAAGAGCTTCATAAAGTTTGCTTTTCATGAGGGTTTGCTGGACCGCGCACGAACTTTCCGTTATGGGCGAAGTCGTCGGTGACCAAGGGGCGTCTACATGGATTCCAGCGGCATGGCCCCCAGACCCCGTTGCCATCGCCGCCGCCTCGCCGTCTCGGCCTGCCTGCTGGCGCTGCTGCCTTTGACCGCCCACGCGCAATATCGCGGCCAGATCAGCACCATCGTCGTCGACGCCAACAGCGGCTCGGTCCTGCAGCAGGATCAACCCTCGTTGCAGCGCTTCCCCGCCAGCCTGACCAAGCTGATGACGCTCTACATCGTCTTCGAGGCACTTCGCGACCGCCGCGTCACCCTCGACGAGGCCGTCCCGGTTTCGGCGTACGCCGCCAGCGTCGAGCCCTCCAAGCTTGGCCTGCTGCCCGGCACCTACATCACCGTCGAGCAGGCGATCCTCGCGCTGGTCACCAAGTCGGCCAACGACGCCGCCACCGCGCTCGGCGAGATGCTGGGGGGCGACGAGCAGCGCTTCGGCCAGATGATGACGTTGCGCGCCCGCGCGCTGGGCATGAGCGAGACCACCTTCCGCAACGCGTCCGGCCTGCCCGATCCCGATCAGGTGACCACCGCAGGCGACCTCGCCCTGCTCGCCCGCCACCTGATCGCCGATTTCCCCGACCAATATCGCTATTTCAGCGTCCCCGGGTTCTGGTTCCACGGCCGCATGATCCCGAACCACGACGGCATGCTGCGCACCTACCCGGGTGCCGACGGCCTCAAGACCGGCTTCACCGACGCCGCCGGCTGCAATCTCGTCACCTCGGCCGTGCGCGGCAACGCGCGCCTGATCGGCGTCGTTGTCGGGGGGGGGGAGACCGGCCCGCCCGCCAACCGCATGACCGCCCGCCGCAACCCGCG
>CAXUBM010000198.1:1365-4615 GCA_964249235.1 uncultured Acetobacteraceae bacterium
CAGTCACGGCCGCCATCACGGGCTGCGCGGCGCCGTTCGTCACGAGCTGCGCATGCAGGCCGCCGTCTCCGAGGCCGGCGCCCGTCCCGGCCGCGCCCGCCTGCGCGCGGGCCACGCCGGCACCCGCGCCGGCCGCCACCGGCGTCATGCCAGCCTGCAGGCCGAGGCGGCCTCCATCCTGCTGGCGTGATCCACCCCGGCCGCTCCGCTTCCTTGCGCGCGGCGGTGCGCGGACACATCCTCTCCGGACGCGCCTCGGGGAGCTGAAGACGAGACATGGACGGCGAGGTCGAGGGACGTCGGATCATCATCCACGGCGAGGGAGATTTCGTCGGGATGCGCCGCGCCGGCCGCCTGGCTGCCGAGACCCTCGACATGATCACGCCTCACGTCCGCGCCGGCGTCGCCACCGCCGAGCTCGACCGCCTCGTCCACGAGTTCACCGAGCGCAACGGTGCCGTGCCCGCCACGCTCAACTATCGCGGCTACCCCAAATCCTCCTGCATCTCGATCAACCACGTCGTCTGCCACGGCATTCCCGGCGAACGCCGCCTGCAGGACGGCGACATCCTCAACATCGACGTCACCTCCGTCCTCGACGGCTGGTTCGGCGACAGCAGCCGCATGTTCATCGTGGGCCAGCCCTCCCGCCGCGCCGCCATGCTGGTCGACGTCACCTACGAGGCGCTGATGCGCGGCCTCGAGGTGATCAGGCCCGGCGCCACCCTCGGCGACGTCGGCCACGCGATCCAGGTCTTCGTCGAGGCGCGACGCTTCTCGGTGGTGCGCGACTTCTGCGGCCACGGCATCGGCCGCAGCTTCCACACGCCCCCCAACGTGCTCCATTTCGGCAAGCGCGGCGAGGGACCGACACTCAAGGCCGGAATGTTCTTCACCGTGGAGCCGATGGTCAACGCCGGCCGCCCCGAAGTGAAGATCCTCGACGACGGCTGGACCGCCGTGACCCGCGACCGCAGCCTCTCGGCCCAGTTCGAACACATGGTCGGCGTGACCGAGACCGGCTGCGAGGTGTTCACGATCTCGCCCGCGGGACTGCACCGGCCGCCCTACGCGGCCTGACGGCGATCCGGATGAAACGCCGCCTCGGGCAGGCTGTCCTCGCCGTGCTGACCGCGATCCCGGCCAGCCGCGCCGCCACCCCCGCGCCGGTCGGCGCGCGCCACGGCATGGTCGTCGCCGCCCAGCACCTCGCCGCCGACGCCGGAGTGGCCGTCCTCCGGCAGGGCGGCAACGCGGTCGATGCCGCGGTCGCCACTGCCTACGCGCTCGCCGTCACCTACCCCGAAGCCGGTAATATCGGCGGCGGCGGCTTCATGACCTTCCGCCTCGCCAGCGGCCGCACCGAGTTCCTCGATTTCCGCGAAAAGGCGCCCGGGGCGGCGAGTGCGCGCATGTTCCTCGCCCCGGACGGCACCGAACCTCCCGGTCGCAGCCGGACCGGCTGGCTGTCCGTCGCCGTTCCCGGCTCGGTCGCCGGCCTGGAGACCGCCCGCGCCATCTGGGGCAGGCTATCCCGCGCCGCCGACCTCGCCCCCGCCCTCCGGCTGGCCCGCGACGGCTTCGTCCTCGGTCAGGGCGACCTCGCCGTGTTCGACGAGATGCGGTCCGCCACCGACCGCGCGCCCGGCCTGCACACCCTGCTGTCCCGGCCCGACGGCACCCCGCTCGAGCCCGGCGACCGTCTCGTCCAGCCCGCTCTCGCCCGCACCCTGGAAGCCGTCGCCCACGACGGCCCCGACGCGTTCTACCGCGGCGCGATCGCCCGCGAGATCGCCCGCGCCAGCAAGGAGGGCGGCGGCGTCATCACCACCGCCGACCTCGCCTCCTATCGCGTCCGCGTGCTGTCGCCGGTGAGCTGCTCCTACCGCGGCTTCCTCGTCGAGAGCGCGCCCCCGCCCAGCGCTGGCGGCATCACGCTGTGCGAGATCCTCGACGTCCTCGACGGCATCGACATGCGTTCCTTGGGCTTTCATTCCGCCGCCGCCGTGCACGACATGGTCGAGGCCATGCGGCACGCCTTCCACGATCGCAACACGCTGCTCGGCGACCCCGCCTTCGTCCGCGCGCCGGTCGCGGCCCTGCTCAGCCCGGAACACGCCGCCGCCATCCGCGCCGCCATCGAGCCCGACCGCGCCACCCCGTCCTCGACCCTGCCGCTCGCGTCGGCCGCCACGCCCGAAGGCCACCAGACCACGCAGGTCTCGGTCGTCGACGCCGCCGGCAACGCCGTCAGCCTGACCACCACGCTCAACGCCTTTTTCGGTGCCAAGGTGATGGCCGGCACCACCGGCATCGTCATGAACGACGAGATGGACGACTTCACCACCGCCCCGGGCAAGCCCAACATGTTCGGCATGGTCCAGGGCGCCCAGAACGACGTCGCGCCCGACAAGACCCCGCTGTCCTCGATGTCGCCCAGCATCGTCTCCCGGGGCGGCCACCTGGTCATGGTCATCGGCAGTCCTGGCGGCTCGCGCATCCCCACCATCACCCTGGAGGCGATCCTGAACGTCGTCGACCTCGACATGGACATCGCCGCCGCCATCGACGCGCCCCGCATCCACGCCCAGTGGCTGCCCGACGTGATCGAGGCCGAGCCGCGCGCGCTCTCCCCCGACACGCGGCACGTGCTGCAGACGATGGGCTACGACATCGTCGACAGCGCGCCCTGGGGGGCTGCCGAGGGGATCCTGATCGGCGGCCCGCGACTGGGGACCACCGCGCCGCCTTTCAAGCTCTTCGGCGCCAACGACGTCCGCGCGCCGGCCGGCGCCGCCGTGGGCTACTGATGGGCGTCGACGGACGCCTCGACGCCGCCGACGCCCTGTGCGCGCGCGCCGGCGCCAAGCTCACCACCCTGCGCCGCGATATCCTCGCCCTCTTCCTGCAGGCCGACGCACCGCCCAACGCCTACCAGCTGCTCGACCGCTTGCGCGACCGGCGCGGCCACGCCACCCCGCCCACCGTCTATCGCGCGCTCGACTTCCTGCGCGAACAGGGCCTGGTCCACCGCGTCGAGCGCCTCAACGCCTTCGTCGGCTGCGTGGGCGGCGAGGCACACCACCACCACCAGGCGCAGTTCCTGATCTGCACCGTCTGCGGTCGCGTCCTCGAGCTCGACGACGCGCCGGTGGCCGACGCCCTCGCGCGCGGCGACGCGACGCGCCGGTTGGTGGGCCCCCCGCGGGCGGGCGAGGGGGAGGTGGGGGGCTGCGCCGGCCCGTGAGGC
>CAXUBM010000199.1:0-2651 GCA_964249235.1 uncultured Acetobacteraceae bacterium
GACCGCGTGTCATCGAGTTCGTGCGGAATCGTTCGCGGGACCGACGGGTGTGGCACTTGGTCGTCCAAATCAGAACCGTCTCGCCCGCCTCGGCTCTGGGACGCTCTTGGACTTCGGGCAGCACCTCGGCCGCTTCCACAATTCCTCGGCGCCGGGGCAAGCAAATGCACACCGCCGTGCCCTGCCAGAGCCCAGAGTGGATGCGAACCTGTCCGCCGGACTGCTTGGCGAAGCCGTAGATCATGGGCAGACCAAGCCCGCTACCTTGCCCCGAGCGGCTTGGTTGGGAAAAACGGATCCAACCAGGATAGACTTCTGTGAGTAGTGGCGCATCGGCAACTGGTTCCAGATTCACAACTCGTAAAGCAAGCGGACCGTAATCTGAGTTCTCCGCAGGAGTTGTCGGTCGCCAGTTCTGGATCAGAGCTTGGCCGCGTTCCCCGACGGTCGTCATTGTGGGACTATCGATGTGAGTTCGCCCAGCACGTCCGACGCACACCGAGACAGTCTCTACAGGCTGCTCGTCAACTCGGTGACCGACTGCGCCATTTACATGCTCGATCCGAGCGGTGTGATCGCGAACTGGAATGCGGGAGCAGAACGCCTCAAGGGCTATGCTCCGAGCGAGATTGTAGGGCAGCACTTCTCACGTTTTTACACGGCCGAGGACCGCACCGCCGGACTGCCGGACAGGGCGCTGGAGGCGGCCCTGATACTGGGTCGGTTTGAGGGCGAGGGCTGGCGCGTTCGGCGAGACGGCTCGCAGTTTTGGGCCCGCGCGGTGATCGAGCCTATACGCAACGAGGGGAGCACGCTTGTCGGCTTCGCCAAGATCACGCGCGACCTGACCGAACACAAGCGACAGGCCGACGCTATCCAAGAGACGTCGGCCAAACTCGAAATCGCACTATCACACATGTCACAAGGACTCGTCCTTTATGACAAAGATGAGCGGCTGGTTCTTTGCAACGATCGCTATCGGCACCTACTCGGTCTCAGCGCGAGTGCCGCTCAACCAGGCGTGACGTTTCGAGCGGTGATCCGGAGTGTTTTGCGTCCCGCTTTCCTTCCGGGAGACGAACTTGCTCTGGAGGCACAAGTCGAGCAGGTGCGCCAGACGCAGTTGACAGCGAGGCTGGGGCAAGGCTCTGCCGTCGCGGAGCTCCGTCTTCATGGTCGGATTATCTCCGTCAGCCATGGCTCACTGCCCATCGGCGGTTGGGTCGCTACCCTCGACGATGTCACTGAGCAGCGGCAAAGCGCCGCCCGAATGACCCACTTGGCGCATCATGACCCTCTCACCGGCCTCAACAATCGCCTCACATTTCAGGACCTTCTTGCTGCTACTTTGTCGCGGGCCGTCGAGAAAGGCGCACTCCTGTATCTCGACCTGGACCGTTTCAAGCCGGTGAACGACTCGCTCGGCCACGAGGCGGGTGACGCCCTCCTTAAGGTGGTGGCCGACCGTATCCGGAACCACCTCCGCGAAAGCGACGTCGCCGCACGCCTGGGCGGCGACGAATTTGCCGTGCTGCTCGCGGACTGCATATCGCCGGACGATGCCGCCTCCGTCGCCGAACGGCTGATCCAAGAGATTGCCGGTCCCGTTGCGGTCAAGGGGCTTAACGTGAGCGTCGGAAGCAGCGTCGGTATTGCCATGATCTCCCCGACCGTGTGCGAGCCGGACGACCTCCTGCATCATGCCGACCTCGCCCTGTATCGCGCAAAGGAGGCCGGACGGAACTGCTGCAGGTTCTACGAACCCACCATGGAGGAGGAAGCGCAAAGCCGCCGCGAGCTCGAGATCGCCTTGCGGCAGGCGCTCGCAAACCAGGAGTTCGAGTTGCATTTTCAGCCGGTGGTGGACACGAACTGCCGATTGCTCACCGGCTTCGAGGCACTGTTGCGCTGGCAAAGCCCCTCACGTGGCCGAGTCCCACCTGCAGATTTTGTGCCGTTCGCTGAGGAAATAGGGCTGATGCCCGACATCGGGGAATGGGTGCTGCGCACTGCCTGCAGGGAAGCGGCAGGATGGCCGGACCACTTGAAGATTTCGGTGAACCTGTCACCCAAGCAGTTCATGCTTCCGGCCCTTGTAGAGCGGGTAAGCGCCATACTCGCCGAGAGCGGCCTAGAGGCGGATCGCTTGGAGCTGGAGATCACCGAGACTGCGATGTTCGACGACATCGAGGGAGCTGCCGCCATCCTTGGTCGTCTGAGGAGGCTCGGGGTGCATGTGGCGTTGGATGATTTCGGCACCGGCTGCTCGTCATTGAGCTTTCTCCGCAAACTACCGTTTACTCGCATCAAGATCGATCGGAGCTTTGTGCACGACCTCGGCGAGACGCCCGAGGCAGCGGCTATCGTGCGTGCCGTCACCACGCTTTGCAGCAGCATAGGCGTCACCGCGACGGCCGAAGGCGTCGAGTCGGAACGACAGGTTGCCATTCTGCAAAAGGAAGGCTGCCCCGAGATGCAGGGCTTCTTGATATGCCGTCCATGTCCGGCCCATTGTCTGCCGGATTTGATCGCGCATTTCAGCGACCGAACTCCGTCCTACGCATCACATGCGAAAAACGGACGTATCCGAGCTGGTCTTGATCACGTGAACGGAACGGCTCCAGCTGGGCGTGTTGCACCGAACCGAGCGT
>CAXUBM010000199.1:2751-4596 GCA_964249235.1 uncultured Acetobacteraceae bacterium
GAGCGTGGTCCGTCGGAAGCGGCGTCTCAACTCTGACCAACGGAGGCTGGCTTGGCGACGCGGATCATCTGATTGAGCGCAGCGATGGCGATCGCCGCTTTGCCCTGCTGAGCGGCCAGATTGCGGGCCCGGAGTTCTGCGGCGATGGCGTCGAGGTCGCCGTGGACGGTTGCGACGTGCATGCCGCCGGCGCCCTCTCGGTCAGGATATCGTAGGGGTGGCTCGATCGCCGATGCGCCCTGAAACGGCACCCGTGCAGGAGCACGGTCTGTAAACGCGCATTCTCCGGGGTCAGGACCGGTCGGTCCTGTTCTTCAACTGATCCACTCATATCGGGTGTCCTCTGCCTAAACACCCTCCCCGCTCCGCATCGCCGAGCCGGGCGGCAACGGCGCGTCGAAGACGCGGGGTTGAGCGAGACCAGCGCAGCGGCTCGCGACGCCCTCTACCGTTGTCCGCCTGGAACGGGCGTGCGGTAGGCGCCTCTCCTACTCAGGCCGCGTCCCTGTCCTCCTGCCATTCTCCAATCCAGCATGGGTCCTTGCTTGTCCTTGAACGAGCGGCCTTGCGGGATGCAGCAGGGGTCAGTGTCCGCGACCAGCGCCAACGCGGGACAGGCGCGGCGTGATCGGTTCGCGGCCGACCACGCCATTTTCAGCTGCGTCCGCCTGCGCGAACCTCACGGGTCCACTCAGCGCCGCGTAGGCTGGCCCCATCCTCGTCATCGCGCGTATAGGTGATGATCCGCCGGAAGCCGCGCAGCTGCGCCTCGCGAGCCGCCCAGCCGTAGAGCTGGCTGCAGGCATTCCAGCGCAATGGGTCGGGCCGATCCCGTCGCACGCAGAGCCGCGTTACTTCGACGACCTGATGTCGGTCATAGGCGCGAGCGAGCGGCTGGCCGACCGTCACTACACCGAGTAAGTCCGGGCCGTTCCACAGAACCTGACCGAAGCGCCAGCCGGTTGGGCCCGGCAGGTGCTCGTGGTGGCGGTCGATGAAGCGCCGGGCCTCCGGAAGGCGAGCCGCTCGAGTCGGAACTGCCAGTCCAGAATGAGCGCACAACAGCCGTCGTCGGTGACGCGCCGCAAAGTCTCGCCGCAGACCTCTTCGATGCCGAGGACCGTGGCCCGAGCCCACTCGGGATCTTCGGCCAGGCCCCAGCGCGCTTCCTCCTCGGATGCCTCGCACCATGTCGAGATCATGAACTCGCGGTTGCTCCAAACTTCGAGGAGTTCGAATTCCTCCTCCTGGCCACAGTAGGGGCAGAGGGCCATGGGTCATGCCGTGCCGGACGGCGATGCAAGATGATTGCGCACGCGCGACCTCCAGTCCGAGAACCACTCGAGCAGATCGGTGCCTGCCCCGTACTGTTCGGCATCGGTTGCATCCTCCGTTGCATCGAACTGCTCACTCCAGGCGGCGAGCGCCTCGCGTAGTAGCGCCAGCATCGCCGGCGCACGCGCGAAGAGCTGCACATACTGCTCGGCCTCGCCGACGCCCGGTCCGCGCCATCGTGGACGAGCGCCACCTCCACAGTCGGGCTGGTGTCGGTTGGGACCGGAGCGAAGCCAACTTCATGAGGGCCTTCGAAGGGCCAGACCTGCAGCGCGCCGGCGAATCCGGAGATGGCCCAGGCTCATCGCCCTGCCTCCCGGACCTGCAGCACGGCCACGATCGACTCCTGATCCGTCAGGAAGCCCGGCGCAGCGAGCACGCTCCACACCAGAGCGGCGAACAGCATCCCGCCGATCGCTACCTTGAGCCCTTTCCAGATCGCCATGTCCTTTTCCCTCTGCTGAATCTCGTCCTCCGAGACCCAGCCCGCCGGCCGATGCGGGGCCGGGT
>CAXUBM010000200.1:0-4218 GCA_964249235.1 uncultured Acetobacteraceae bacterium
GTATATCGCGGCGGGGGATGCGTTTCAGGTCGTGCCGAGCCAGCGGTTCTCGCGGCGCTACGCCCTGCCGCCGCTGGCGTTGTATCGGGCGCTGCGGCGGGTCAATCCGGCACCGTTCCTGTTCCTGCTGGAGCTGGACGACGGCGAGGGGGCGTTCGCGGCGGTGGGATCGAGCCCGGAGGTGCTGGTCCGGGTTCGGGACGGCACGGTCACCCTCCGGCCGCTCGCGGGAACGCGGCGGCGGGGCGCGGACCGGGCGGAGGACCTCGCGCTGGAAGCGGAGCTGCTGGCCGATCCGAAGGAGCGGGCCGAGCACCTGATGCTGGTCGATCTGGGGCGCAACGACGTGGGCCGGGTGGCGGAGATCGGGACGGTGCGGGTGGTGGAGAGCTTCGCGATCGAGCGGTTCAGCCACGTGATGCACATCAGCTCCACGGTGGAAGGACGGCTGCGGGCGGGATGCGACGCGGTCGACGCGCTGGTGGCGGGGTTTCCGGCGGGCACGCTGTCGGGGGCGCCGAAGATCAGGGCGATGGAGATCATCGAGGAGCTGGAGCCGACGCGGCGCGGCGTCTATGGCGGGTGCGTCGGCTATTTCGCCGTCGACGGGACGATGGACACGTGCATCGGGCTGCGGATGGCGGTGGTCAAGGACGGGACCATGCACGTGCAGGCGGGATGCGGCGTGGTGGCGGACAGCGTGCCGGCGGCCGAATGGGAGGAGACGCGGGTCAAGGCGCGGGCGCTGTTCCGGGCGGCGGACCAGAGCCTGGGCTGATCGCCGTGCCGCGGCACGGATGGCGATGGGGGTACGGGCTGAGCCGCCGGCCGCGGGTTTCCTTCGCGCGTGCGCGAAGGAGCCCGGTCCGGGGCGGTGCTTCTTGGGTGCTCAGTCCCCGATCATTTCGGACAGCATCGACGTGCAGTCGAAGGTGTCGACGATGCCGGTTCCGAAACTGACCCGCAGGCCGGGGGTGGCCGGGTTGGCGACCGGCGTGATGGTCTGGTTGCCGGACAGGGCGGCGAAGGCGCGGGTGTCGGCGTCGTTCTCGAGCGTGGCGCTGAAGGCGCCGGGGGTGAGTGCGCCGTTGCGGGCGGCGTAGTGGCCGACGACGTGCCAGGAGGCGACGTTGTTGGGGCTGTCGCAGCTCAGCTCGCCGAAGATGGTGATGCGGCCGTTCGTGGCGGCGGGAAAGCCGCCGCTGGCGGCGTTCAGCGTGATGGTGCGGTTGCCGGGGTTGCCGGGCCAGAAGAAGTTGCCGACGGTCTGCTGGGCGCCGAGATAGCTGCCGGTGCCGTTCAGCACCAGCGGGCCGTTGGCGGTGACGCTGCCGGCGGTGAGGCTGCCGGCGGCCACCGCGCCGCTGTCGGTCAGGTTGCCGGTCGAGGTGACGTTGCCGCTGCTGTCGACGGAGAACATGGTCTGGCCGTTGTTCTGCAGGGTCAGCGAGCCGGGGGTGCGGAAGGAGCCGATGGTCAGGTTCTGCGGCAGGAGGAGGTCACCGTTCGCGTCCTGTGCGGCACTCGGCTGGCCGTCGGAGTTGCCCTGGTAGGCGTTCAGGCCGCTGGCGTCCGCGAACGGGGTCGCGCAGTTCAGGAGGCTGTTGCCGGTGGCGTCGATGCCGCGGGCGTTGTCGTCATTGCCCAGACAGACGCTGCCCGCGGCGGAGAAGCCGTAGAACGTGTTGCCGGTGATGGTGGTGGGCACGGGATCGTAGCCATCGGCCGAGGTCCAGACGCCGTATTCGGGGCTGGTGGCGTTGCCGGCGCCGAGCAGATTGTTGCCGGAGATCGTGACCTCGCCCTCGCTGCGTGACCAGATGCCGTAATATGCGGGCATGTTGGTGCGGGCGGTGTCGGCGGGCTGCATGTAGTTGCCGGTGATCTGCACGCCGCCGATCCCGTTGGTGTAGATGCCGCCTGCGACGGTGGTGAAGAGGCTGTTGGTGACGGAGACGAGCTCGCTGACGGTGGCCGGCGTGTTGGCGCGGATGCCGAGTGCGGTGGAGGCGAACTTGCTGTTGCTGACGTAGACCCCCTGGAACTGGGCGAGGTCGAGGCCGACGAGGCCGCCGGTGACGGTCAGTCCGTCGATGGCGGCGTCGATGGACCAGTTGGCATTGCCGGAGCCCTGCAGGGCGACGCCGGCGGCGGTCGCGAAGCCGAGATTGGCGGGTGTGGCGACGGGGTTGGCCGGGCTCGGGAGAGCGTGGATCGCACACGGGGCGGCGGTGCCGTCCGGCTCGGCGCATTGGAAGCCGCCAGAGTCGGGAAGGTTGTTCCAGCCGGGCATGCTGATGGCGACGCCGCTGATCAGGGGACCGGCGATGTTGGTCTCGAGAAGACCGGTGTTCCAGCCTTCGGTCTGCGCGTTGGCCCAGGCGGGATAGATGTCGAGGTTGGTGGTGACGACGTTGCCGGCGTCGGGCGAGCTGGTGCCGGCGGTGATGGTGATCGCGGTGCCGACGAAGGGCGCGCCGAGATTGGATCCGAGACGCCGGTTGATGGTGAAATCGTCGACGGTGAGATTGGCGCCGTTCGTGATCGAGAAGACCAGGCCGTTGCCGACGGGCGTGTTGACGAGATTGGGGGTGAAGAACTCGAGGCGTGTCAGTCCGATGCCGGCGCCGTTGAAACGGATGGGTGCCGCGGCGGGAATGTCGATCTCGCGGTTGAGTTCGCACTGGCCGGTGGGCAGTACGATCTCGGCCCCCTGCGGCAGCGCGGTGGCGGCGGCGACCGTCTTGATGAGGCCGTCGGTGTCGGCGGTGTTGCCGTCGGCGCCGAGCGAGACGTCGCCGGTGCAGGTCATGCCGTTGCCGAGGCCGTCGATCACGGCGGAATAGGTGGCCGAGACGGCCGCCGAAACGGCCGCCGATGCGGCGGTGCTGGCGGCGGTGCTGGCGGCGGTGCTGGCGGCGGGCTGGGCGGCCAGCGCCGTTTGGCCGAAGAGGCGCGCCGGGATCAGGAGGACGAGGGTCGCAAGGCCGGCGTCTAGTGTTCGCTTCATGATGACTCGCACAATTTGCCGCGCTTGCGTAGCGGATCAGGGCGGGTGGCTGAAGGTCGGGCGCATGACAGTTTTGCATCAACGGCAGGCGGAACGGCGAAGGTGGTCGCGCAAGGCGGTCTGGCCGATGCAGCGCCTGGCGATCGTGCTGGCGCTGGTGTCGGCGTGCGGCGGTGCCGGGGCGGCCCGGCTGGATGGAGCTTGGCCGGATCCGGACGCGGTGGGTCCGGTGCGGGAGCACACGGTGACGCTGGCGAGCAGCGATCCGTTCACGCCGGCGGACGCCGGATTGGCGAAGGCGCGCGCGGTGGCGGCGCAGCTCTACCTGCCGCGGGACGCGTCGGCGTCGCACAAGGTGCCGGCGGTGGTGCTGCTGCACGGGTCGGTGGGCAACGTCGCCGAGCGCGGCTACCGCTACGGACTGCCGTTGTCGGCCATGGGCGTGGCGGTGCTGACGCCGGACGTGTACTCGTCGCGCCCGGATCTGGGCCGGACCTTCATCGGGCGGGCGCTGCACATCACGGAGACGATGTTCGATGCGGACGCCTACGCGGCGCTCGATACGTTGTGGCACCGGCCGGACATCGACACGTCGCATGTCGCGCTGATCGGTTTTTCGTATGGCGGGATGGCGACCATGTATGCGATGCAGCGCACGGTCGCCGACCGCCTGGCAAGGCCGGGAGAGCGGTTCGCGGCGTTCGCCTCCTATTATGGACCGTGCATCGCGCGGTTCGACGACGTCGAAACGACGGGCGCGCCGCTGCTGATGATGTATGGCGGACGCGACCAGCTCATCCATGCGGATCGTTGCGCGCAGGTGGCGGACGATCTGCGGCGCGGCGGCAGCGCGGTGACGGTGGTGGACTACGAGGACGCGGTGCATCAATGGGACGGGGAGATGGCGCCGCGGTTGATCGGGCGGCATCTGGCGGACTGCGACTTTCGCGTCGACGCGCATGGGATCGTGCATGACCGCAACACGGGGATGGTGATGACCGGGCCGTTGACTCGGGGGGTGATCCTGGCGTTGTGCACGGGGAGCAAGCCTTGGCCGATCGGGCGGGACGACGCCGTGGTGCTGAAGTCGGATGCGCAGCTCGGGGCGTTTCTGATGAAGCAGGGGTTCAGGCCCTAGGCTGGGGCACCGGCCCCCGCCGGGAGGCGAGCCCGCTGGATGGGTCGGCCGACGCGCGACCAGGGCCGCC
>CAXUBM010000200.1:4228-4523 GCA_964249235.1 uncultured Acetobacteraceae bacterium
TGAAGCAGGGGTTCAGGCCCTAGGCCCTAGGCTGGGGCTCCGCCGCCCCCCGCCCCAACGCGCGACCAGGGCTGGACATTTGGCTAAGCGCCGGGCGCCAGGCGTCCGGTGCCCGGCGAGGCTTGGGGCAGAGCCCCCTGCACGGTGTCGATAAAGGCGCGCAGGGCCGGCGGCACGTGGCGGTGGCCGGGGTAGTAGAGGAACAGGCCGGGGATCGGCGGGCACCAATCGCCCAGCAGGATCGTGAGCGCTTCGCGCGCCCCAAGGGGCGCGGCCGCCGCCTCCAGAACGGAAG
>CAXUBM010000201.1:0-2037 GCA_964249235.1 uncultured Acetobacteraceae bacterium
CCCGCGCCCTCCCCCTCGCCACCGCCGGCCCCGCCCCCCTGCCCGCCCGCCTCGTCGGCGTCGCCCTGGCCACCACCCCGGGCCGCGGCGCCTACGTCCCCGTCCGCCACGAGGGCACCCTCGAGGCTCCCATCCCCGCCCAGCTCACCGACACGCGCCTGGCCGAAATTCTCGCCCCGGTCCTCGCCGACCGCGGCGTCCTCAAGATCTTCCATCACAGCAAGTCCGACCTCGTCACCCTCGCCCGGCACGGCTTCGCGGCCGCCGCCCCGCTCGACGACACCGCGCTCATCTCCTACGCCCAGGGTGCCGGCGCCCACGGCCACGGCCTCGAGGAACTCTCCGCCCGCCACCTCGCCCATACCCCGCAGACGCTCGACAGCGTCACCGGCACCGGCCGCAACCGCCTCCCCTACGCCCAGGTCCCCCTCGACCGCGCCGCCACGCACGCGGCCGAAGCCGCCGACGTCACGCTGCGCCTGTGGCATGCGCTCAAGCCCGAGCTCCGCGTCGCCCGCTCGCTCGCCGTCTACGAGCAGATGGAACGCCGCCTCGTCCCCGTTCTCGCCGCCATGGAGCAGGCCGGCATCACCGTCGACGCCGCGGAGCTGCGCCGCATGAGCGAGGATTTCGCCACCCGCATGAAAGCCATCGAGGAGGAGATCTTCCGCCTCGCCGGCCACCCCTTCAATCTCGGCAGCCCCAAGCAGCTCGGCGAGGTCCTCTTCGACGAGATGTCGCTCCCCGGCGGCCGCCGCATGAAGACCGGCGCCTGGGGCACCGACAGCTCCGTCCTCCAGTCGCTGGCCGAACAGGGCCACGACCTCCCCGTCCGCGTCCTCGAATGGCGCCAGCTCGACAAGCTCAAATCCACCTACGCCGACAGTCTGGTCACCGACGTCAACCCGGCCACCGGCCGCGTCCACACCAACTACCAGATGGCCGCCACCAGCACCGGCCGCATCTCCTCCAACGACCCCAACCTCCAGAACATCCCGATCCGCACCGAGGAGGGCGGCCGCATCCGCCGCGCCTTCGTCGCCTCCCCCGGCCACGTCCTGGTCAGCGCCGACTATTCCCAGATCGAGCTGCGCCTCCTCGCCCACGTCGCCGACATCCCGGCCCTGCGCGACAGCTTCTCCCGCGGCGAGGACATCCACGCCCGCACCGCCAGCGAGGTCTTCGGCGTCCCCATGGCCGGCATGGACGGCGCCACCCGCCGCCGCGCCAAGGCGATCAATTTCGGCATCATCTACGGCATCTCCGCCTTCGGCCTGGCCCGCAACCTCGGCATCGACGCCGGCGAGGCACGCACCTATATCGACGCCTACTTCGCGCGATACCCGGAGATCCGCGCCTACATGGAACGCACCAAGGAGGAAGCCCGCATCCACGGCTTCGTCTTGACCCCCTTCGGCCGCCGTTGCTGGATCCCCGGCATCGCCGAAAAGATCCCCGCCAAGCGCGCCTACGCCGAACGCCAGGCCATCAACGCCCCCCTGCAGGGCGGTGCCGCCGACATCATCAAGCGCGCCATGGTCCGCCTTCCCGCCGCCCTCGAGCGCGCCGACCTCACCGGCCGCATGCTGCTGACCGTGCATGACGAACTGCTCTTCGAAGCCCCCGAAGCCGAGGCCGACCGGCTCGCCGCCGTCGCCCGCGACGTCATGCAGGCCGCCGCCGCCCTCACCGTCCCGCTGGTCGCCGAGACCGGCATCGGCCGCAGCTGGGCCGAGGCCCATTGATCCGGCGCCTCCTCATCGGCGCCCTGCTCGCCGCCGGCGCCCTCGCCGCCGTCGCCGCCGCCCTCACCATGAGCGACTGGACCAACCCTTTCGGGACCCCCTATCGCCGGGTCGCCACCACCGCCGTCGGCGGCCCCTTCACGCTGACCGGCCCCGACGGCAAGCCAGTCAGCAGCACCGACTTCCGCGGCAGATACCTGGTCCTCTATTTCGGCTACACCCACTGCCCCGACGCCTGCCCGACCGCGCTCAACGACATCGGCGTCGCCCTGGACATGATGAAGTCCCGCGC
>CAXUBM010000201.1:2047-2505 GCA_964249235.1 uncultured Acetobacteraceae bacterium
CCGTCGACCCGCAGCGTGACGACCCCCGCACCATCAACGCCTACGCCCACCAGTTCTCTCCCCGCATCCTCGGCCTCACCGGCACCCAGGCCGAAATCACGGCCGTCGAGCGCGAATACCGCGTCTACGCCGCCCGCCATCCGGAGCCGGACGGTTCCTATTCCATGGACCACAGCAACATCATCTACGTGATCAACCCCGCCGGCCGCTTCGCCGGCTTCGTCGACGGGAGCGCCAATCCCGAAGACATCGCGGCCCAGATCGAGAAGCTCGAAGCCTGAGGCCAGGGCTCAGCCCGGACCCGCCGATCCGCCGCCGGACGCACCCGGAGAACGGCTGCGCCTCGATCGAGCGGAGTTGATCGAGGCATTCGCCGACGCCCGCTTCTTCGGTTCGGAACCGATGTAGAAGGGTCGCAAACAACCGGAGGGACCCGCAGATGCTCGGACAAATATCCC
>CAXUBM010000201.1:2515-4508 GCA_964249235.1 uncultured Acetobacteraceae bacterium
GCGTCGGGGCGGCACCGATGTACACGGGTCGCAACCCACCCGGAGGGACCCGCAGATGCGCGGACAACTATCCGCCATGCGCCGTCGCCACGCGCTCGGCCTGCTCGCCGGCGCCGGCGCCGCCGTGGCTGCCGGCACCACCCGTTCCGCCCGCGCCGCCAACCCTGAGAAGATCCTCGCCACACTGGAGAAGCTCATCGTCCAGTGGTGCTTCAGCACCGCGGGCGTGGTCACGTCCGGCGCCGCCGCCTCCGTCTCCGCCTGGCAGGACCAGAGCGGACGCGGCAACACTCTCACCCAGCCGAACACGGCGGCACAACCGACATTGATCGGCAACGCGGTGAACGGCTACCCGGCGGTCTCCTTCGACGGCGTCGCGCAGTTCCTCCACAATCCCTATCTCGGCGAGCCGCGCTGCGAGCTGGTCGTCGCCCGCCTCCGCACCATGCCCGTGGGCGGCGCCTTCTACGACCTCATGGGCGGCAACAGTCCGGCCGGGATCGCCATCGGCTCCTACTATTTCCAGGCGACCGCGTCGGGCGGCAATGTCGGCAAGCAGTACGCCTACATTCG
The DNA here is from genome assembly GCA_964249235.1 of uncultured Acetobacteraceae bacterium. Taxonomy (GTDB): domain Bacteria; phylum Pseudomonadota; class Alphaproteobacteria; order Acetobacterales; family Acetobacteraceae; genus CAXTPV01. Next base: position 3,089 of record CAXUBM010000201.1, read on the forward strand.
TCCGACCGCGGCGGAGACCACGAGCCTCCCGCAATTCACCGTGGCGGCCACCAGCCAGCCGGTCGCCGGCCCGTGGGCGCTCTACGCCGTGCGCAACGACGGCCTCACCGTGCGCCTCTACAAGTCCGGCCTGCTTTGCGGCGAGCCGGTGCCGGTCGGGGTCGGCCCGTTCCAGCCGATCACGGCGGCCACCGTCGGCTGCGGCTTCTACAACAACGCCGAGACCGATTTCGCGCCGATCGACGTGGCCGAGAAGGTGAGCTTCGCGTCCGACCTGCCGGACACCGACTTCGCGCTCGTCGTCGATTACCTCGTCGACAAATACGATCTCGGCGTCTCGGCCGCCACCGGTCCGATCGTCTGGCCGGTGTTCCAGGCCGACGGCGTCGACGAGAACGGCATCAACGAGAACCTGGTCCTGCTGCAGGGCGACGGCCAGCGCTTCAAATACCGTCCCTCGCACTACCTGCCGCCGAGCGGCACCGTGGTCCGCGATCTCAGCGCCATTCACTGGAACGGCGCCGTCTGGCTCGCCCACACCCAGGCGGGGGACAGCCTCCTCGCGCCGCTTCGGTTCACGTTGGCCAAGAGCATCGACGGCATGGGCACGTTCGGCCCGATCGCGTCCGTCGACGTCAGCGCCGCCGTGCCGGGCTCCACGAGCGGCGTCACCTGGGCGCCCGAATGGCTTCGCCACCGCGACAACTCGCCCTACCTCCTCGACGGCCTCCCGGTCATGCTGTGCAACGTCTCCCCGATCGCGCCGCCGCCGCTCAACACCGAGGCCGGCATGCAGTACTACCTGTTCCAGCCGAGCGAGGCGACGATGACGGCGCCGTGGAACCTGCTCGGCAGGCTCGAAGGCTTCCCGCCCAACGTCATCGACGGCTACATGTTCTTCGACGCCGGGCTCGACCGCTTCTTCGTCTCGATGACTCCCTGCAACCCGCCGCAGAACACGGTGCTGATGCAGGCGTCGACCATGTTCGGGCCGTTCTCCGAGTTCGGAACCGGCTCCGATCCCTACGGCTTCGGCGTTTCGCACGAGGGCACGTCCGTGATCGCCCTCGGCAACGGCGACGAGCGCTATTTCCTCGATGCGCGCGGCACCGGCTACTACGTCTCGGACAATCCGAACGGCATCGAAGCGACCGGCTGGACCGCGCTGCGCGAGGTCGACGCCCCGTTCCTGCCGCAGCACGGCACCCCGATGCCGACCCCCAAGGGCATCATCACCCTCTAGCAGGGTGCTGAAACGGTGGCGTTGTTGCCGGACGCGTGCGTCGCTGTTTTTGGCGTTGGCGGGCGCGGTCGGGACGGGCAGACGGCGTCCGCGTCCAGCGCTGTGCGCGGCGGGTAAACCAGGGCCGGATGCAAGGGCCGCCGGCCCTTGCCGGGTCGAGGGCAGCGCCCTCGCCTC
>CAXUBM010000202.1:0-1628 GCA_964249235.1 uncultured Acetobacteraceae bacterium
GACGCGGTGGCGCTTTGGTGGAGGGGACCGGCCTGTCGGGCATGAGGACGCGCCTGGAGGCGGCGGGCGGTAGCCTTCGGGTGGAGGGCGGGACCGTCGGCCTGCACCTCGTCGCGACCCTGCCTGCCGCGCCCGGACCCCGGCCATGATCCGGATCGTCATCGCCGAGGACCAGGCCCTGGTGCTGGGCGCGCTGGCGGCCCTGCTGGATCTCGAGGACGACCTGCAGGTCGTAGGGCGCGCGGCGGACGGTCGGAAGGCGCTGGAACTCGTGCTCGCCCTCCAGCCCGACGTTTTGGTCTCCGATGTCGAGATGCCCGTGCTGAGCGGGATCGAGGTCGCCGCGCAGCTGCGGGCCCAGCGCGCGTCCACCCGGGTGCTGATCGTCACCACTTTCGGACGGGCAGGCTATCTTCGTCGGGCGCTGGAGGCCGGTGTCCGCGGATACCTGCTGAAGGACGCGCCCAGCGCCGAACTGGCCTCAGCCGTCCGCTCGGTCGCCGCGGGCGGGAAGGCCATCTCCCGCCAATTGGCCGAAGCCGTGTGGGACACGCCCGCCGATCCCCTGACCGAACGCGAGCGGGCGATCCTGCGGCTGGCGGAGGAGGGCCGCTCGAACCGCGCCATCGCCGAGGCGCTCGACCTCTCCGCCGGCACGGTGAGGAACTACCTTTCCGAGGCCGCGCAGAAGCTCGGCGCCTCCAACCGGACGGAAGCCGGGCGCATCGCCCGCTCCAACGGGTGGCTCTGACCCGTCGGCAGGCGCCGCCGGGAGGGGTGACATTCGTCACCTGCACGCGATGACGGCGGACACTGACGCCCGGCCCTGATCACGCGCAAGCTCTCTCCATCGAGACAAGGAGACGGTCATGGTGGATCTGGTGGTGGAGCGGAGCGCGGTCCCGGGCGGGATGACGCAAGCCGCCAAGCCTTTGCGGGGCGCGCTGGACTACGTGCGCGCGCACAAGGCCGATCTCGCAGGCGAGATCGTGGCCAACTTCGTCCTGCCCTATGTGATCTACGATCACGCCAAACCCGCCCTGGGCGATATCGGCGCGCTGCTCGCCTCCTCCGGGCCGCCGATCGTCTGGAGCCTCGTCGAGTTCGCCCGCCGCCGCAAGGTCGACGCCCTGTCCATGCTCGTGCTCGCCGGGATCGGGCTTTCGGTGCTGGCCGTGTTCGGAGGCGGGTCCGTTCATCTGCTGCAGCTTCGCGAGAAGCTCGTCACCGCGCTCATCGGCCTCGTCTTCCTCGGCTCGGCGGCGATCGGACGGCCGCTGGTCTACCAGCTGGCACGCGCCGGCATGATGCGGCGCAACTCCTCGGAACTGGCCGCCTTCGAAGGCCTGCGCGACAACGCGGCCTTCCGGCGCTCCATGACGCGCATGACCCTGGTCTGGGGCTTCGGCCTGCTGGGCGAGGCGGCGGTCTCCTGCGCCCTCGTCCTGACAATCAGCGTGCGCGCGTATCTGATCGTGGGGCCGGTCCTGGGCAACGCCGCCATGGCTGCGCTCGGCCTGTGGACCTTCTGGTACAGCCGCCGCCAGCGGCGGCTGGGACAGGCGCGCCGGCGAGTCCTTGCGGCCACGACCTCGCCCGCCAGCGCCGGGCTCCAGAGCGCGAGCGGC
>CAXUBM010000202.1:1638-4504 GCA_964249235.1 uncultured Acetobacteraceae bacterium
ATAGCTGACCTCGACATCCGATCCCTCTTTCTGGAACGGAGGACACGATGGTGAACGCCCAGCTCAGCGGATTTTACGCCGTCGACTTCGTGCCGGACGGGCGACAGCGCTTCGCCGTCGGTTCGAGGCCGGACGGCATGGATCAGGCGCCGCGCACCGTCGAGATCGCCGACGCGCGCGCCCTCCAGGCCGCGGAGGACGTATCGGAGGCCGAGTTCCTGGCGCGCCACGGCTTCGTGCTGCTGTCGCACGCCACAGCCGTGAGGGACTGGGATAGCGACGTCGCGAGCGTCTATCTCCCCGAGGTCGACCGGCTGATCCGCGAGCAGCTGCTGCCCGGGCGCCGCGTCGAGATCGAGCCGGCGCCGCTGCTTCGCCGGGGCCGTGGAACGCGCGCGCCCTTCTACGCTGACGGCGTGCACTCCGACGGAGGCCTCGATCTCGACGATTACGTCCACAACATCGCAGCGTTCGCCAATGAGGACGCCGCGCAACGGTGGCGCGCGCGCTACGCGCACGACGAGGTCGCCGGGCTGGTGTGGATCGACGTCTGGCGACCGACCAACATGGCGGGCCCGCTCGAACACATGCCGCTCGCGCTGTGTGATCCGGCCAGCGTCGACGCGGGCGACATCATCCCCACCGCCATGACCGGCCTCGCGCCGGCCGGACGCGACTCCCATCATCTGTCGCTCCGGTTCGACGCCGGACAGCGCTGGTACCACTATCCGCAGATGACCTGCGACGAGCTGCTCGCCTTCAAGCTCGCCGAGTTCTGGAAGACGCCCACGCCGCCGCATAACTGCTTCCACGCGGCGTTCCGTCATCCCGATACCCCGGCCGACTGCGAGGCGCGGCAAAGCTGCGAATTGCGCGTTGGCGTACTGGTACTGAAAGGCTGACGCGCCGATGCGGCGGTGAGCGGTCGCGCGCCAGCGCGAGGACGCCCAGACCGCGGCCGGCGTTGCGACCGGCTTCGGCGGCACTCCCCCACGCCAGGCGTGGGGGGAGCTCGGCGCACGCTCAGGCGAACTGGTTCATCGTGTTGTGGGCGCCGCCCGCCTTCAGGGCGGCCTCGCCCGCGAAATAGTCCTTGTGATCGTCGCCGATGTCGGACCCGGACATGTTCTGGTGCTTCACACAGGCGATGCCCTGCCGGATCTCCTCGCGCTGGACCTGCTGCACGTAGCCCAGCATGCCCTCCGAACCGAAATAGCGCTTGGCCAGGTTGTCGGTGGACAGGGCGGCGGTGTGGTAGGTCGGCAGCGTGATCAGGTGGTGGAAGATCCCGGCGCGCCGGGCGCCGTCCGCCTGGAAGGTGCGGATGCGGCGGTCCGCCTCGACGCCGAGCTCGGTCGTGTCGAAGGTCACGCTCATCAGCTTGGCGCGGTCGTAGGCCGACACGTCGCGACCCTCCACCTTCCAGGCGTCGTAGACCTGCTGGCGGAAGTTGAGGGTCCAGTTGAACGACGGCGAGTTGTTGTAGACCAGCTTGGCCTTGGGGAAGACCTCGCGGATGCGGTCCATCATGCCGGCGATCTGCTCCACGTGCGGCTTCTCGGTCTCGATCCACAGGAGGTCCGCCCCGTTCTCGAGCGAGGTGATGCAGTCCAGCACGCAGCGGTCCGCCCCCGTGCCCGGCTTGAACTGGAACAGGTTGCTCGGCAGGCGCTTGGGGCGCAGCAGCTTTCCGCCCCGGTTCAGGATGACGTCGCCGTTGTTCAGGTCGCCGGGCGCGACCTCTTCGCAGTCCAGGAAGCTGTTGTACTTGTCGCCGATGTCACCGGGCTGGTGGCTGACGGCGATCTGCTTGGTCAGGCCGGCGCCCAGCGAATCGGTGCGGGTGACGATGATGCCGTCGTCCACGCCGAGCTCGAGGAAGGCGTAGCGGCAGGCGCGCACCTTGGCGATGAAGTCCTCGTGCGGGACGGTCACCTTGCCGTCCTGGTGGCCGCACTGCTTCTCGTCGCTGACCTGGTTCTCGATCTGCAGCGCGCAGGCGCCGGCCTCGATCATCTTCTTGGCCAGCAGGTAGGTGGCCTCCGCGTTGCCGAAGCCGGCGTCGATGTCGGCGATGATCGGCACCACGTGGGTCTCGTAGTTGTCCACGCGGGCCATCAGTTCGGCCTCGCGCGCCGCGTCGCCGGACTTGCGGGCGGCGTCGACCTCGCGGAACAGCCCGCCCAGCTCGCGCGCGTCGGCCTGGCGCAGGAACGTGTAGATCTCCTCGATCAGCTTCGGCACGCTGGTCTTCTCGTGCATCGACTGGTCGGGCAGCGGGCCGAACTCGCTGCGCAACGCCGCCACCATCCAGCCGGAGAGGTAGATGTAGCGGCGCTTGGTGGTGCCGAAGTGCTTCTTCACCGCGATCATCTGCTGCTGCGCGATGAAGCCGTGCCAGGCGCCCAGCGACTGCGTGTACAGCGACGAATCCGCGTCGTACGCCGCCATGTCGGCGCGCATGATCGCCGCCGTGTAGCGGGCCACGTCCAGCCCGGTGCGGAAGCGGTTCTGCAGCCGCATGCGCGCCACCGCCTCGGGGCTGATGCCGTTCCAGGTGGACCGCGCCTCGATCAGGTCCGCCGCGCGGGACTGCTGCTCCTGGTAGGCGGACGCACGGCCGACCGCGCCGGCGAGCGAACCAGTCGAACCTTCAGGGGCAAACAGGGGGGCAGGCTTCATCATGGCGGCTAACAACCTCGTTCGTAACGTCCGGTCACGGATATCGGCTCAAGCGGCGCCGGAAGATAGCTCGCAGGTGCAGCATTTGCCATTTTTTTGTCGCGCGGGCGACATGCTGGCCTGTAAAGGTGTAAAAGCTGTAAAGGCCAGGGGCGCTGCCCCTGTACCCCGCTAGGGCCAGTCG
>CAXUBM010000203.1:0-860 GCA_964249235.1 uncultured Acetobacteraceae bacterium
GCTGGTGGCAGCGGCGCAGGCGGCGTCGCGCGTGCTGCTCGGCTGACGGGTCTCTCAGGTGGCCGACTGGAGTCTCGAGATCGTCGAGGAGATCGGGTCGACATCGGACGCGCTGATCGAGCGGGCGCGACGTGGGGCGTCCGGCGCCGTTGCTCTGCTCGCCAGGCGGCAAACGCGGGGACGCGGGCGGCAGGGACGGCGGTGGGCGAGCGAGGCAGGCAACCTCGCCTTGTCGATCCTGGCCCGGCCGGAGATGGCGGCCGAGGGGATCGGGCCGATGGTGCTCGTGGCCGGGCTGGCCTTGCGTGGGGCGTTGCAGCGCTTCGTCAGCGACGGGCGGGCGCTGACGCTGAAATGGCCGAACGACGTGATGCTGGAGAGGCGGAAGCTCGGCGGCGTGCTGATCGAGAGCGGGCTCGACGGCGCGCGCGTCGATTGGCTGGTGGTGGGCTTCGGTGCCAATCTGCGGCGGGCGCCGCCGGTGAGCGGCCGGGAAACGGGGTGCCTGGCCGATTGCGCGCCCGAGGTGCCGGCGCCGGAGATCGTGGCGGCGGCGCTGCTCGAGGAATGGGAGCGCTGGACGGCGTTGGCGGCGCGACGACCGGCGGACGTGCGCGCGGCGTGGCTCGAGGTCGCGCACGCGGTGGGCACGACCCTGACCGTGGATGGCGTCGAGGGGCGGTTCGCGGGGCTGAGCCAGGATGGGTGGTTGCTGCTCGAGGGGAGCCGCGGGACGCGGGTCGTGCGGGCGGGCGAGGTCGTGCTCGGTCGGCGGTTGGCGAACGAGGTGGCGAGCCCCACATGAGATGTTCTGATCCGGTCCTCTGGACCTCACACGACTGACGATCCGGGAAACAACG
>CAXUBM010000203.1:870-4497 GCA_964249235.1 uncultured Acetobacteraceae bacterium
TCCTGCCGCTTTGCGGGACGTGCGATATCTGCATGAACATCAACGCCTATCGATGCAATGGACGCTGGCTGGCGATCGACTGTGGGATCGGCTTCGGCGGCACCGAGGTGCCGGAAGCGGAGATCCTGTTGCCCGACCCGGAGTTCCTGGTCGCGCAGAAAGGCAACCTGATCGGCTTGGTGATCACGCACGGTCACGAAGACCATCTGGGCGGGGTTGCGCATCTGTGGCCACGGCTGCGCTGCCCCGTGTACGCGTCGCCGTTCGCGGCTTCGATCCTGCGGCGCAAGCTGGGCGAGGCGGGGTTGCTGGGCGAAGTGAAGTTGACGGTGGTGCCGGCGGGTGGCTCGATCGAGCTGCCGCCGTTCTCGCTGCAGCTGCTGCGGGTGGCGCACTCGATCCCGGAGGCGCAGGCGGTGGCGATCCGCACGCCGTTCGGAAACATTCTCCATACGGGAGACTGGAAGCTTGACCCGGAGCCGCTGGTGGGGCCGGTGACCGACGAGGCCGGTTTCGAGGCGTTCGGGCGCGAAGGCGTGCTCGCGATGGTGTGCGACAGCACCAACGCCATGGTCGAGGGGCGGTCCGGTTCCGAGGCGTCGGTGCGGCGGACGTTGACGCAGTTGATCGCCGGCATTCCGACCGGGCGGGTGGCGGTGACGTGTTTTGCAAGCAACGTCGCGCGCGTGGAAAGCGTGGCGCTGGCAGCGCTCGCGGCGGGGCGCTCCGCGTGCCTGGTCGGGCGGAGCTTGCGCAACCTGGACGCGGCGGCTCGCGAGTGTGGATATTTCAGCCGCGTGCCGGAATTCGTGCCGGAGAACGATGCCGGCAGCGTGCCGGATGACAATCTGCTGCTGCTGGTGACGGGCAGCCAGGGGGAGCCGCGTTCGGCGCTGGCGCGGATCGCAGCGGACTCGCACCAGAACATCTCGCTCGGCGAGGGCGACACGGTGATGTTCTCGAGCCGGGTGATCCCCGGCAACGAGCGGGCGGTGGGTGCCGTGCAGGACAATCTGGTGCGCCGAGGGGTGCGGGTGCTGACCGACGAGGACCATGCCATCCACGTGTCTGGCCATCCGGCCAGAGATGAGCTGCGCCGGCTCTATGCACTCGTGCGGCCGCGCTATGCGGTGCCGGTGCATGGGGAATGGCGGCATATGGCGAGCCATGCGGCACTCGCGCGAGAGGTCGGCGCCGAGCCGATCGTGCTGGAGGATGGCGACATGCTGCAGCTTCGGGCGGACGGGCTGGAGGTGATCGACACGGTGCCGGTCGGGCGGCTGGCGATCGATGGCAAGAGGGTGGTGCCGCTGTCGGGCGGGGTGCTGGCGGCGCGCAAGCGGATGCTGTTCAACGGGATCGTACTGGCAAGCATCGCGATCGACATCGACGGGCGGCTGCGCGGGACTCCCCGCGTGTCGGCGCCGGGGTTGCTCGAGCAGGACGATCCCGAGCATGGACGGGTGGAGCACGATTTCGCCGAGGCGATGGCAGATCTCCCGGCGCCCCTGCGGCGCGACGACGCCGCGATCACGGAAGCGGCGAAAAGCGCGCTTCGGCGCACTCTGGGCAAGAGGCTGCAAAAGCGGCCGCTGGTGGATGTGCACCTGCTGCGGGTCTGACGCGATTGGGCTGGTTTACCGGCAGTATTATGTTTGTCCTGATCTGGTGGACGGCGCTGTTCGGCGTGCTTGCGTTTGTCTCTCGTACGAACGCCGACCCCGATCCCATCTCCGGGGTCAGGGGAGCGCCCACACAACCATTCCTGAGACGAACGATCCTCGTGACGACGGCGGTGACGTGCGTGCTGTGGCTCGGCGTGTTCGGGATCGCGACATCCGGCGTGCTGAGTTTTCGCAATGGAGTGCTCGCCCTGCACGGAAACTGTGCCCAGGACGTGCGCTTTTGCCGCTGATTTAGGCGAACTAAACCGGTTCTGCCTAATTATCGTCGATTTGGGGAAAAGATAATGATGGACGTCTCGTTGAGACGGAGTCACGATTAGGCAGGATAAGGAATTGTTCCTCATCCTGCCGTGTGACTGGCGTTTCCTCCCTAAACTTGGCCCGCGTTCACCGTCCGGTGGCGCGGGCTTATTTTCACTATCCTCTCGGCGCCGTGATGTCACGTGCTTTTTACACGAGCGCGGATAATACCGGTGTCATTGCGATCGTTACTGCTGCACCGCAGCATTCGTCCGGCTCACTTGCCGCGCGCGCGTCAATCAAACAAGAAGTGGCGTGTGAGCGGCTGGGTGGTGAGATGCGGGTGTCACGGAGCTTTCTGCCGACATTGAGGGAAAATCCGGCGGAGGCGCAGGTTGCCTCGCATCGGCTGATGCTGCGGGCCGGACTGGTCCGGCAAGTGACGTCGGGAATCTACGCCTGGCTGCCGGCGGGGGTTCGGGTGCTGCGCCGGATCTCGGACATCGTGCGCGAGGAGCAGAACGCGGCGGGCGCCCAGGAAGTGCTGATGCCGACGCTGCAGCCGGCCGAGCTTTGGCGCCGGTCGGGGCGATACGACGATTACGGTGAGGAGATGTTGCGGCTTCGCGACCGGCACGAGCGCGACCTGCTGTATGGACCGACGAACGAGGAGATGATCACCGACATCGTTTCGCACACGGTGCGTTCCTACCGGGATCTGCCGCAAATGCTCTACCACATCCAGTGGAAATTCCGTGACGAGGTGCGGCCGCGGTTCGGCGTGCTGCGCGGGCGGGAGTTCCTGATGAAGGACGGTTACTCGTTCGATCGGGACTACGAGGGCGCGGTGGCGAGTTACCGGCGGATGATGCTGGCCTACATGCGCACCTTCCAGCGGCTCGGGATCCGGGCGATCCCGATGAAGGCGGCGACGGGGCCGATCGGCGGGGATCTGAGCCACGAGTTCATCGTGCTGGCGCCGACGGGGGAGAGCGGCGTGTTCTACGACGCCAGGTTGGAGAGTTTCGATTGGGTCGGCTCGTCGATCGACGGACGCGACCCGGGGGCACTGGCGCATTTCTATGAGACGGTGACGTCGATCTATGCGGCGACCGACGAGAAGCATGACGAGGGGTCCTGGGCGTCGGTGCCGGTGGAGCGGCGACGCGAGGGACGTGGGATCGAGGTCGGGCAGATCTTCTATTTCGGCGACAAATATACGCGGTCGATGGGGGTCACGGTGGCGGGGCCGGACGGCGAGCCGGCGTTCCCGGAAATGGGGAGCTACGGGATCGGGGTGTCTCGCCTGGTGGGTGCGATCATCGAGGCGAGCTCGGACGAGGCGGGGATCATCTGGCCGGACGCGGTGGCGCCGTTCGCGGCGGCGGTGCTGAATCTCAAGGTGGGTGACGAGGTCTGCGACGCGGTGTCGGAGCGGATCTACGAGGCGCTGGGCGACAGGGCGTTGCTGGACGATCGGGACGAACGGGCGGGGGTGAAGTTCGCCGATGCCGACTTGATGGGGCATCCGTGGCAGGTGGTGGTCGGGCCGCGCGGGGCTGCGTCCGGGCGGGTGGAGCTGAAGCGGCGGGTGACGGGCGAGCGGGTTGATCTGACGGTCGAGGACGCCATCGCGCGATTGGTCTGAGCACATGGGGAGTTTGGCTGCGGTCAGGGTCCTGCCCCGAGCCCCGCTGGGGTG
>CAXUBM010000204.1:0-4476 GCA_964249235.1 uncultured Acetobacteraceae bacterium
AAGTTCGGTATGCATGTCTACGCCGTCGGCGGCAACGCCCACGCCGCGCGCGTCGCCGGCGTCAACCTGCGCACCACGCGCTTGGCCGTCTACGTCATCTCCGGCCTGCTCGCCGGCGTCGCCGGCGTCCTGCTCGCCGCCCGCGCCACCGCCGGCATCGCCGGCAGCGGCACCGGCTACGAACTCAACGCCATCGCCGCCGCCGTCATCGGCGGCATCTCGCTGGCCGGCGGCCGCGGCTCGCTGATCGGCACCGTCTTCGGCTTCCTCATCATCGGCGTGCTCGACAACGGCCTGAACATCATCAACGTCTCGCCTTTCTACCAGCTCATCGTCAAAGGCCTGATCATCATCGGCGCCGTCTTCGTCGACAGCGTCACGCATCGGACCGAAGACTAATCTGGGCGGGTCTGGGCGCGCGGCGCCCAGCGGGTCCAGGGCAGCGCCCTGGCCTAAACTCTTACATCAACCGGAGGAACCATGAAAAAGACACTGACCGCCGCCCTGCTCGCCGCCAGCCCCGCCGCCTTGGCCAGCCCCGCGCACCCGACGATCGGCTTCACCGTCTACGACATGAGCTCCTTCATCTCGCTCGGCAAAGGCGGCGCCGAGGCCGTCGCCAAGGCCAACAACGCCACCCTGCTGTGGAACTCGGCTCGCATGGACGTCAACGGCCAGATCTCGCAGATCCAGCAGTTCATCAACCAGAAGGCCGACGCGATCATCATCGCCGCCGTCAACTCGTCCACGCTCGGCCCGCAGGTCGCCGCCGCCAAGGCCGCCGGCATCCCCGTCGTCATCACCAACCTGACCGTCAGCCCGGCCACGCAGAAGGACGCGATCTCCTATGTCGGCCCCGACGACGTCAAGGCGGGCGAGCAGGAAGCCCAGCACCTCGTCGACGCCATCGGCGGCAAGGGCGGCATCGTCGTCCTGCAGGGGCCGCTCGGCCAGTCCGGCGAGATCGACCGCACCAAGGGCATCCAGAATGTTCTCGCCAAGAACCCCAACGTCAAGCTGCTCGCCATGCAGCCCGGCAACTGGGCCCGCAACCAGGCCTACAGCGTCATGCAGGACTGGCTCTCACGCTACGGCAGCCAGATCGCGGGCGTGATCAGCGAGAACGACGACATGGCGATCGGCGCCATCCAGGCGATGCGCGAGAAGAATCTCGCCGGCAAGATCCCGATCACCGGCGTCGACGGCATCAAGGACGGGATGCGCGCCGTGCGCGACGGCACGCTCAACGAAACCAACCTCCAGGACGGCCCGCTCGAGCTCGGCATGGCCGTCCAGGTCGCCATCGACCACATCCAGGGCAAGCAGGTCCCGGCGGTCGCGATGTTCATCATGCCCGAGATCACCAAGGCCAATGTCGGCCACTACTACGACCAGCTCTATGTCCATCCGCAGAAGTTCCTCGACAGCCTCCCCACCCTGATCCGCCACAACCTCCAGACCGGCCACTACGCCGAGCAATAGGCAACGGGCGCGGCTGCGACCGCGGACCGCGCGAGCTCCCTGCGCATGACCGCCGCACCAAGGTCCGAGAAGTCCCGGGTCACCGCTCTCCTGTGGTGGCCCGGGGTGGTTCTGGCTTGCGCGCTCCTGGTCGCTTCCCGCCGGCCCGATCTGCTGCTGCACGCCTCGTTCTGGGCCGAGGACGGCTGGAACTGGTATCCCGATGCCTACAACGAGGGCTGGCGCGCGCTCCTCGTCCCCTGGACCGGCTACCTGCAGACGGCCTCGCGCCTCGTGGCTCTCTTCGCCCAGCCGTTCCCGCTCCGCTGGGCGCCGACCGTTTTCGCCGCCGGCGCCGTCCTGATCCAGGCCACGGCCGCCGCCTTCCTCGTCAGCCACCGCCTCGCCGGCGCCGCGCCGCGCCCCGCCCGCCTGATCTTCGCTCTCGTCTACCTGCTGCTGCCCAACTCCTTCGAGGTCTACGCCAACCTCACCAACGTCCAATGGCACCTCGCCTTTCTCGCCTTTCTCGTCACCATCGCCGACCGCCCCGCCACCCGGGCGGCTTGGTTGTTCGACATGGCCGCCCTCCTACTCTCGGGACTGAGCGGTCCCTTCTGCATCGTCCTCGCCCCGGTCGCCGTCTGGCGCGCGCTGCACAACCGCGATCGCGCCTCGACCGCGCGCGCGCTGATCGTCGCCGCCGCCGCACTCCTTCAGCTCTGGTGCCTCCTCGGCGGAGGCCTGCACCGCGTCGCCTCCCCGCTCGGCGCCTCGCCCCGCCGCTTCGTCTCCATCGTCTCGACCCAGATCATCCTGCCCGTGCTCTTCGGCCGCCACAGCACGCAAGCCCTGATCCGGCTCGCCGCCTCCACCCACGGCGTCGTGCCTTTGGCCGCCACCCTGCTCGCCGGCCTCGCCGTCCTGCGTGTCCTGCTCGCCGGACCGGCCGCCGTCCGCTACGGCATCGCCTACGCCGCCGGTGTCTTCGCCGCCGCCCTGCTCTCCCCCGTCGGCAGCGGCAGCCAGCCGGCCTGGCTGATCATGAGCCAGCCAGACCTCGGCGACCGCTACTACATCCTGCCCATGCTCGCCTGGACCGCGGTGCTGCTCGCGCTCGCCGCCGACGCCCATCTCTGGATCAGAGCCGCCGGCCTGGTCCTGGTCGGCGTCATGCTCCTCGAGCTGCCCGGCGACTGGCACCTGCCGACCAGCTTCGACTTCGACGGTCGCACCGACTTCGTCAGCCGCGCCGAGCGCTTCGCCGTCTCGCCCCCGGGCACGACGATGCGGTTCCCGCTGCGGCCTGCGGGTGTCCAACCGATGGTGTTGCACAAGCACTGAGCGTCAGGGCGCTGCCCTGCGACCCGCCGGGGTCTCGGCCCCGACGCCGCTACAGATCTCTCGCCACCGCCGGCGAGCGCAGGATCTCGTCCAGCCGGCTCGCCTCTTCGATCGACTCGTCCGGCTGAAACGAGAGATCCGGGACCACCCGCAGCTTGAGCTGCCTGGCCAGCTGCGCCCGCAGGTAAGGCGCGGCCCGCTTCAACGCCGGCAGCAACGACGACACGTCGCCGCGCCCCAGCAGCGAGACGAACACCGTCGCCCGCTTCAGGTCCGGCCCGACCCGCACCTCCGCCACCGTCACGTGCGCGCTGGCCAGGTCCGGATCCCGGAATTCCGCCCGCGTGAAGATCTCCGCCAGCAGATGGCGGATCTCCTCGGCGACACGGAGCTGGCGCTGCGTCGGCGCGCCGGCGGCCGGCTTCACGCCGGCACCAGCTCCATCTCGTAGCACTCGACCTGGTCGCCCTCGCGCAGATCGTTATACCCCGCGAACGACAGCCCGCACTCGTAGCCGCGCGCGACCTCGCGGACATCGTCCTTGAACCGCTTGAGCTGGCTGAGTTCGCCCTGATGGACCACCACGCCCTCGCGCAGCAACCGCACGCCGCAGCCGCGCTTGACCAGCCCTTCGGTGATCATGCAGCCCGCGACCTTGCCCACCTTGGTGATGTCGAACACCTTGCGGATCTCGGCGTAGCCCAGGAACTTCTCGCGATGCTTGGGCGCGATCTTGCCGCGCACGAGCTGCTCGATGTCGTCGGCCACCTGATAGATGATCGAATAGTACCGAACATCGACGCCGTCCCGCTGCGCCATGTCGCGCGCCTGGCTGGTGGCGCGCACGTTGAACGCCACGATCACCGCGTCCGACGCCCGGGCGAGCTGCACGTCGCTTTCCGTGATCTGACCCACGGTCGCGCTCAGCACCCGGACCTTCACCTCCTCGTGCTCGAGCTTTGTGACCGTCGCCTGGATCGCCTGCGCGCTGCCCTGCACGTCCGACTTGATCAGCAGCGCCACCTCTTTCTGCGCGCCGGCCTGGATGCGGGCCAGCATCTGGTCCAGCGTGCCGCGCGCCGCCGTCGCCCCCGCCGCGTTGCGGTCGCGCACCTTGCGCTGCCGGAACTCGGAGATCTCGCGCGCCCGGCTCTCGTTTTCCACCGCCACGAACGGCTCGCCCGCATCCGGCACGCCGGACAGCCCGAGCAGCTCCACCGGCGTCGCCGGTCCCGCTTCCTTGAGCGGCTGACCGCGATGGTCGAGCATCGCCCGCACCCGGCCCCACTCGGCACCGGCCACCACGATGTCGCCGGAATGCAGCGTCCCGCGCTGCACCAGCACGGTTGCCACCGGCCCACGCCCGCGATCGAGACGGCTCTCGATCACCGACCCCTCCGCCGCACGACCCGGATTGGCCTTGAGGTCCAGGATTTCCGCCTGCAGCAGGATCGCCTCGGCGAGCTTGTCCAGCCCGGTCTTCTTGAGCGCCGAGATCTCGACGTCCTGCGTCTCGCCGCCGAGTTCCTCGACCACGATCTCGTACTGCAGCAACTCCTGCCGCACCCGGTTCGGATTGGCCGTCGGCAGATCCGACTTGTTGATCGCCACGATGATCGGCGCGTTCGCCGCTCTCGCATGGCGGATCGCCTCGATCGTCTGTGGCATCAC
>CAXUBM010000205.1:0-4424 GCA_964249235.1 uncultured Acetobacteraceae bacterium
ATGGTGTGGGGCCGCTCGCCGGCGACCGAGGCGAACAGGCGGCTCGACCGCTCGACGTCGCCCCGCATGGCGATGGCCAGGCCGGCGAGCATGGCGTGCTCGACGTCGCCGTCATCGGCGTAGCCGGCGCTGAGCGCCTCGGCCCTGGCCCAGTCCTTGTCCTGGATCGCCTTGTAGGCGGTCCGGAGGTCGGCCTGGCGATCGCCCAGGGCGGCCGCGAGCGGCTCCAGCAGGTCGCTCATGGCCTGAGGATGTCCTCCACGGCGGCGCAGATCTCCGAAGGCAGATAGGGCTTGGCGATGAAGCGGTCGCGCGCGCCGCTGGCGAGCGCGGCGGCGTCCGGACGGCCGGTCATGAAGATGACCGGCAGGTCCGGCCATTGCTCGCGGAGCCGCGCGGCGAGGCTGTGGCCGTCGATCGGACCGGGAAGCTGCACGTCGGTCAGCAGCAGCCGGATCGACGGGTCGCTCTCCGCCGCCGACAAAGCCTCGTCGGCGTCGGCCGCCTCGACGACCTCGTAGCCCGCATCGAGCAGCGCCTCCGACAGGGTGAGCCTGATCAGGAACTCGTCCTCGACGATCAACACGCGCTCGGCCGCGGTCAGGTTCCCGTCCACCGAAGCCACGCCCGCCTCCTCACGCCGCACCAATTTTGTGTCGGCGTGTCCGACTTTGCACTACAAGCCGGCCCATGGTCGATCCCTTCGCCTGGCTGGCCGGCTGGCTGCACGAGAACGTCATTCTGCCGTTCCTGTGGCACATGGGCTGGATGGAATGGGACGACACGGCGTTCATGTGGGCGCTGTTCGCGGTCTACGGCATGGTTCAGGTCGCGATCAATCTCGCGGTCTGCCTGCCCGCCGAGCGGTGGCGCCCGTTGCAGCGCGGACCGGCGGACGGATCGGTCGCCATGGATGTCCTCTATACGCTGCTGGCGCGGATCGGGGTGTTTCCGCTGGTCACGTTCTTCGGCTTCTACGCGCTGCAGACATCCATCAACGCCTCCCTCGCCGACCATGGGCTGGTGCCGATCACCATCGACCGCGTCTTTCCGGTGCTGATGGGCATGCCGGTGGTCACCTTCCTGAGCTACGCCGTGATTCTCGACTTCGCCGACTACTGGCGGCACCGGTTCTCGCACCGGATCGGGTGGTGGTATGGGCTCCACTCCCTGCACCATGCGCAGACGCGGATGACGTTCTGGTCCGACGACCGCAACCACGTGCTCGACGACGCCATCGCCTATGCATGGTTCATCGCGACGGGGCTGCTGGTCGGGATCCCACCGATGCAGTTTCCACTGCTGGTCCTGGCGCTCAGGCTGGTCGAAAGCTTCAGCCACGCCAACACCTCGGTCGCGTTCGGGTGGCTGGGTGAGCGGCTGCTCGTGTCGCCGCAATTTCATCGCGCGCATCACGGACTGCTCGCCGCCGGCGAGCAGTCCTACAACTACGGCGCGGTGTTCCCGTGGTGGGACATGCTGCTGGGCACCGCCGACTTCCGCCACGACGTGGTCGAGACAGGCGACGCCGGCGCGCCGCAGCTGATGATCAGCGGGTCCTGGTGGGCGCAGCAGAAAGCCGGCGTCCTCCGCGCCGCCCGGCTATGGGGGCGGCGCCGCGTCGTGCCGGCCGAGTAGGTCAGTAGGCGTGCGCTGGTTCCGCCGTCGGCGACACGGAAACGGGTTCGGCGAAACCCGGGATCGACGACTGGCGGGGAATGATGATCCCGCCCAGGGCGCTGATCTCGTCCGCGCTGCGCATATCCGGCTGTGCCACGAATTGACCCAGGTTCGGGTTCCACACTTTATAATTGTGTAATTTCATTACCCGGTCCCTCCAGCAATTAATCATTGCTTTAACCTACAGATTTGCTGGTCTTGGCCGCAGCGCAAGCAATACCGGTTCACATCTTCGAGACGACGTCGGGCAGGCGGCGCCCTCGCACCGGCGGCGGTCAGGCAGGGGCCGGAACACCCGGCCGGCCGATCGACGAGTAGCGCAGTCCCGCCGTCTGCATGGCGCTCGGATCGTAGACGTTGCGCAGGTCGACGACAACGTCGCCGCGCATGAGCGCGCGCAGCCGGGCGGGCGGGACGGCACGGAACTCGTTCCATTCCGTCACCACCACGACCGCGTCGGCGCCGCCGATCGTCTCCAGGGCGTCGCCGCCGTAGGCCACGCTCGCCGGCAGGACGCGCCGGGCTTGCGCCATCGCCTCCGGATCGTAGGCGACGAGGTCGGCGCCGGCCGCCGTCAGCCGCTCGATCAGCGGAATCGACGGGCTGTCGCGCATGTCGTCGGTTTCCGGCTTGAAGGCCAGGCCGAGCACCGCGATGCGGCGTCCCTCGACCGAGCCGCCCAGGGCGGCGACCACCCGGTCGGCCATCGCCGCCTTGCGCCGGTCGTTCACCGCAATCGTGGTCTCGACCAGGCGCGACGGACTGCCCGCCTCCTCGGCGATGCGGGCCAGTGCCAGCGTGTCCTTCGGAAAGCAGGAGCCGCCGAAGCCGGGACCGGGATGGAGGAACTTGCGGCCGATGCGGCCGTCCAGCCCGAGGCCGCGCGAGACGTCGTGGACGTCCGCGCCCACCTGCTCGCACAGGTCGGCCATCTCGTTGATGAAGGTCACCTTCATGGCCAGAAAGGCGTTGGCGGCGTATTTGGTGATCTCGGCGGTCTCGACGCCGGAGAAGACGACCGGCGTCTCGATCAGGTTCAGTGGGCGGTAGAGACGCGTCATGACCTCGCGGGCGCGCTCGGAGTCGACGCCGATGATGACGCGGTCGGGTCGCATGAAGTCGCCGATGGCGCTTCCCTCGCGAAGGAACTCGGGATTGGAGGCGACGTCGAACTCGAGATCGGGGCGGCGTGCGCGCACGATGGCGGCGATGCGCTTGCCGGTGCCGACCGGAACCGTGCTCTTGGTGACGATCACCGCATAGTGGGAGAGCGCGTCCGCGATCTGCTCGGCGGCGGCGAAGACGTAGGTGAGGTCGGCGTGGCCGTCGCCGCGGCGCGACGGCGTGCCGACGGCGATGAAGACGGCCTCGGCGCCCTCGACGGCGCGCTTGAGGTCGTTGCCGAACGACAGGCGCTCCGCGGCCACGCCCTCGGCGACGAGCGTCGCCAGGCCCGGCTCGTAGATCGGCATCCGGCCGGCGCGCAGCATGCCGAGCCGCTCCTCGCTGACTTCCACGACGGACACTTCGATCCCGAAATCGGCGAAGCAGGCGCCCGAGACCAGGCCGACATAGCCGCCGCCGATCATGGCGATTCGCATGGCGTCTTCGTCTCCTCTTCGGAGCGGCTCAGCGTCCGCCCAGCAGGTCGCGGAAGTAGGCGATGGTTCGCTTCAGCCCGTCGTCGAGGTCGATGCGCGGCTGCCAGTCGAGCAGCGAGCGGGCCAGCGCGATGTCGGGGCAGCGCTGCATCGGATCGTCGACCGGCAGCGGGCGGCGCACCACCTCGGAGCGCGAGCCGGTCAGCGCCAGGACCCGCTCGGCGAGCACGCGCACGGGGATCTCGTGCGGGTTGCCCAGATTGACCGGTCCGGTGACCTCGTCCGGCGTGTCCATCATGCGGACCATGCCGTCGATCAGGTCGTCGACGTAGCAGAAGGCGCGCGTCTGGCCGCCGTTCCCGTAGAGGGTGATCGGCTCCTCGCGCAGTGCCTGGACGATGAAGTTCGAGACCACCCGCCCGTCGTTGGGATGCATGCGCGGCCCGTAGGTGTTGAAGATGCGGACCACCTTGATCCGCACCTCGTGCTGGCGGTGGTAGTCGAAGAACAGCGTCTCCGCGCACCGCTTGCCCTCGTCGTAGCAGGCGCGCGGCCCCAGCGTGCTGACGTTGCCGCGATAGGTCTCGGGCTGCGGGTGCACGGTCGGGTCGCCGTAGACCTCGCTGGTCGAGGCCTGCAGCACAGGCACCTTCAGGCGCTTGGCCAGGCCGAGCACGTTGAGGGCGCCGACCACGCTGGTCTTGGTCGTCTGCACGGGATCGAACTGGTAGTGGATGGGCGACGCGGGGCAGGCGAGGTTGTAGATCTGATCGACCTCGACATGCAGCGGAAAGGTGATGTCGTGGCGCAGCAGCTCGAACCGGCCCGAGGCGAGGAGCGCGTCGAGGTTGTCCTTGCGGCCGGTGAAGTAGTTGTCGACGCACAGAACGTCGTGACCGTCCGAGACCAGGCGCTCGCAGAGATGGGAGCCCAGGAAGCCCGCACCCCCCGTGACCATGACCCGCCTTCGCCCGTGCGACACCATCGAACCTCTTGCGTAACCGACCGGAGGTCTTATCGGACACACAAAACGCGCCGCCGCAATCCCCCGACCCGAACCGAAGCCGGAACAACCGTGTCAGCACCGTCCGCTTTCCCCCCGCCGTCCCTGGGCGTTCCCCTGCTGCCCGCCGACGTCACGAC
>CAXUBM010000206.1:0-4396 GCA_964249235.1 uncultured Acetobacteraceae bacterium
CGTCGCCGGTTTCGGGGCGGGCGGCGGCGAGGCGCGTGGCGAGTTCGCGGGGGTTCGCGGCCGCTTGCCTCGCGACGACCATGGCGGCGTTGGTGACCAGGTCGCCGTGGGCGGGGTCTCGGGACGGGGTGACCTCGACGCGGGTCAGGGCTTCGGGGGGAAGGCCGGGGACCAGAACGGGCAGGTGCGCGAGGACGCGGTCGCGCCAGGCGGCGAAGAGGTCATGCATGGCGCCGTGCTTAGTGGAGTTGCGGCTCTGCCCCAAGCCCCGCCAGGAGGTCGTGCCTCCTGGACCTGGCATGACTCAAGTCCGGGGGTCCAGGCGCCCGGCGCCTGGCGGGGCGTGGGGCGGAGCCCCGCCATTGTGCGTCTCGGAGGAGCGGACGAGCCAGTAGACGATGCCGAGCGCCAGGACGCAGCCGGCGGCGGCGAGGGTTTCGGCGACATCGGTCTTGGTCAGGTCGAGGATGATGATGCGCCGCACAGTGGCCAGCATGCCGATCAGGATGATCGAGCGGATGCGGATCACGCTGGTCTGGGTGGCGGTTGCGTTGAGGAACGAGTGCTTGAACTCGAAGCCGATCAGGATGGTGAAGATCAGCGAGAAAATGTCCGGGTACAGGCCTGGATCACTCGGGTTGAGCTGGTCGCCGAGGATGAGCTCGCCGACGTTGTAGACGAGATGGCCGGTGGCGAAGGCGATCATCACGACGAGAAGAACCGTCAGGATCGCCATCACGGCGTGCTCGAAGGCCTCGTAGAGGAAGTCGCCGTTCCATCGTCGCATCTTCGGTCCGTATCACCGAAGCGCGCGGCGAAGAAGCCGGCGTGTCCGCGACGGACGCGCCGGGCACCGACCAGGGTCGTGGTGTCGACGGCGCCGCTGCCGGCGACGATCTGGCGGTTGCCGCTCTGGATGGGAACCAGGTTGTGGTTGCCGGCCCGCTGGATGCTGTGGTTGCCGCTGCGGCGAGCAGGTCGCCGGTGGCGATGGCATTGGTGAGCGTGAGCTTGCGGTCGCCGACGGTGACCTGATCGGCCGTCTCAGCCGGGCACCGAGAGGTCGGTCAGACGGCGGTGTTCCTCGACGGCGAAACGGTCGGTCATGCCGGCGATGTAGTCGGCGACCGCCCGGGCCGCGCGCTCGGTGGGACCCTCGCCCGCCTGGCTCTGCCATTCGGGCGGCAAGAGTCGGGGGTCGCGGTGCAGGATCGCGAACAGGGCGGCGGTGACGTGGCGCGCCTTCTCGGTCATGCGGTTGACGCGCCAGTGGCGGTACATGCGCGCGTCGAGGAACTCGCGGATCGCCTGGTTGGCGGCGCGCATGTCGGGATCAAAGCCGACGACCGGCCGGCCGGCATGTCTGATGTCGTCGGCCGAAGCGGGCCCGAGCTCGGCGAGCCGGCGCCTGGTCTCACCGACGAGCGCGTTGCAGAGCAGGTTGATGACGCGGCGGATCGTCTCGTGCCGCAGCCGCGAGGCGCCGAGACCGGAACGCAGCGCGCGGGCTTCGGTCAGCGCCGCACCGAGAAGCGGAACCGGCTCGAGATCGTCGAAGGTGAAGAGGCCGGCGCGCAGCCCGTCATCGAGATCGTGGCTGTGATAGGCGATGTCGTCGGACAACGAGGCGACCTGGGCTTCGGCCGACGGATAGGTGGCGAGCTCGAGCGGATGACGGCGGTCGTAGCCGGCGACGTAGGGGGAAGGCGCGCGCAGCGGGCCGTTGTGCTTGGCGATGCCCTCGAGGGTTTCCCAGGTCAGGTTGAGACCGTCGAAGGCGGCGTAACGGTTTTCGAGCGAAGTGACGATCCGCAGCGCCTGGGTGTTGTGGTCGAAGCCGCCGAACCGCGCCATCGCCTCGCGCAACGCGTCCTCGCCGGCATGGCCGAAGGGGGTGTGGCCGAGGTCGTGAGCCAGCGCGAGGGCTTCGGTGAGATCCTCGTCGAGGCTGAGTTCGCGGGCGATCGAACGCGCGATCTGGGCGACTTCGATGCTGTGGGTGAGGCGGGTGCGAAAGAAGTCGCCCTCGTGATTGACGAAGACCTGGGTCTTGTATTGCAGCTTTCGAAACGCGGCCGAATGGATGATGCGGTCGCGGTCGCGGCCGAACGGGGTACGGGTGGCCGACTCGGGCTCGTCATGCAGGCGGCGGCGGCGCGAATCGGGGAGAGCTGCGTAGGAGGCTCGAGTCATGGCGCCGGGGGTAGCACCGGGGAGGCCGCCTTTGAAGATCGGCGGTTGGGCTCGGATGGCCCTGGTGGTGGAGCTCGGCGAGACAAGTCTGCTTTACCGGACAGGGCGGTCCCGATAGTCTTTTTCTCGAAACGAACCAGGTCGGCGCAAACGGGGATAGAAGACGAGAAGGGCGCTCGCGACATGCCGATGGCGACTGGACGAGGTGTGGCGTCGCGCGCGAGCGGTGGCGGGCGAGCGGCGGAGGCACATCCAAACCTGGTTGCGACCACAGGGAGCATGTCAACGAGGCTGACGAGGAGATCGGATTTCGATGATCGGCGCCGACGAGGCGCGTTGGCGATCGCGCGTGCAAGCCGATAGTCCCACTTCGATCTTCGTGATCGGTGGTGACGCCGATGTGCGGCAATCGCTGTTGTCGGTGCTTCGGGACGGCGGACACGACGCGGTCGGTTTCGGCAGTCTCGAGGCCGTGCCGCAGGCGGACGGGCCGGTGCCGGCCTGCCTGGTGGCGGCTCTCGGGACGACGTCGGCCGTGGCGGATCAGCTGGCCGGGTTGCGGCTGGCGTTCTCGGTGCCGCTGGTGGCCGTGATCGAGCGCGCGGACGTTCGCGTGGCGGTGGCAGCGTTGAAGGCGGGCGCGTTCGACGTGGTGGAGAGGCCGTTCGCGGCGGCCGACCTGCTGGTGACGGTCGAACGGGCGCTCGGAGACGAGGCGCAGAACGACCCCGAAGGCGCGCGGCGGCGGCTGGCGCGGCTCACCTCGCGCGAGCGCGACGTGCTGCGCGGACTCGTGGCGGGCAAGATCAACAAGACGATCGGGCAGGAGCTCGGGATCAGCCCGAGGACGGTCGAGGTCTACCGGTCGCACATCATGACCAAGACCGGGGTCGGCAGCCTGCCTTCCCTGTTGCGGCTGGCAAGCCAGGCGGGGATCGAGCGGGAGGATCCCACACCGGTTTGATCGCCGGCACGCGCGCGCTACATAGTGGGTCATGGATCAGATCATCGACCGGAGTGCCGCCGGTGTGTTTTCCGTCTCGCCGCGCGCCGCGGCCCGGATCGCGGCGATCGTCGCCGGGCAGAACGGGCCGGACACGCTGCGCGTCGCGGTGCTGGCCGGCGGATGTTCGGGACTGCAGTACAGGTTCGAGCTCGACGGGACGCGGGCGGACGACGACGTGGTGATCGAGCGCGACGGGGCGCGGGTTCTGGTCGATCGGGTGAGCCTCGAGCTGCTGGCCGGCGCCGAGCTCGACTTCGTCGACAAGCTGATGGGTGCGCACTTCGTGGTGCACAATCCGAACGCGACGTCGGCCTGCGGCTGCGGCACCTCCTTCTCGGTCGATTGAGGCCCCTGCCCTGCAGATTGCGACCTGGAACGTCAACTCGGCGCGCGCGCGCGAGGCTCACGTGGCGCGCTGGCTGGAACGCCGCGCGCCGGACTTGCTGTTGATGCAGGAGATCAAGTGCGAGGCGGCGCACTTCCCGGCGTCGTTCGAGGCGCTGGGCTATCGGGCCGCGATCGTTGGGCAGAAGAGCTACAACGGGGTGGCGGTGCTGGGGCGGATACCGTTCGAGGTATCGGCCGAGCGGCTGCCGGGTCTGGAGGAAGCATCGCCGCAGGCGCGCTATCTCGAGGTCCGGACCGAGGGACTGACGGTCGGCAACCTTTATCTGCCGAACGGCAATTCGGGTGGGGCGGAAGGTTACGGGGCGAAGCTGCGCTGGATGGAGGCGCTGACGGCGCGGGCGGCGACGCTGCTGGCCGCGGACGAGAAGCTGGTGCTGGCCGGCGACTACAATGTCTGCCCGGCGGACGAGGATCTCGCGCCGGGAACGCTGGCCGCCAACGACGCGCTGGTCAGGCCGGAGACGCGGACGCGCTACCGGGCGCTGCTGTATGCGGGGCTGACGGATGCGCTGCGGGCGGTCAGGCCGGCCGGGGCCGCCTACACGTTCTGGGACTATCAGGCCGGGTGTTGGCAGCGGGACCGGGGGCTTCGGATTGATCACGCGCTGCTGTCGCCCGAGCTTGCCGAGCGGCTGACGTCGTGCACGATCGACAAGGCTCCGCGCGGAGAGGAGCAGCCATCAGATCACACGCCGCTGGTGATCGAGCTCGCTTCATGAAGGGGACGGGGATGCGGGTTGCACTGGTCGCGGGTGTGGGATGGCCGGCGGCCTGCCGCTCGTCGCTGGG
>CAXUBM010000207.1:0-1762 GCA_964249235.1 uncultured Acetobacteraceae bacterium
GACTTGGATCCGCCGGTTGGGTCGTCCGCGCCGGCCACCGGCGGATCCAAGTCCACCGCCCAGGCCGCCGGCGGCACCACCGCGGCCAAGACCGAGGCCGCACCGAGCCCCAACACGATCGCGCCGGGCGTCACGCTGGCCGCCAAGTCGCTCGCGGTCAAGCCGGGCCGCTACGTGCTCGACGCCGCCCACGGCAAGATCACGTGGTCGGTGAACCATCTCGGCTTTTCGACCTACGAGGGCCAGTTCGCCGGCATCGGCGCCGCGCTTCAGCTCGACCCCAAGGATGTCGGCCGTATCGCGCTGACCGCCACCGTCGACCTCGCCAGCGTCGGCACGCTCAATCCGAAACTCGACGCCGAGCTCGCCGGCGAAAGCTTCTTCAACACCAAGGCGTTCCCGAAGGCGACCTTCAAATCCACCAAGGTCACCATCAACGGCCCGCAGACCGCCCGCATCGACGGCGACCTCACGCTCAAGGGCCACACCTTTCCGATCGTGATCAGCGCGACCTTCAACAACGCGGGCGTCGATCCGGTCGACAAGAAGTACACGGTGGGCTTCGAGGGCGCCTCGATCATCCGGCGCTCCACGTTCGGGGTCACGCAATACGTTCCCTTCGTCGGCGACCTTGTCACGCTGCGCATCGAGGGCGAATTCAAGCCTGCTTCCTGAGGAGGAAGACGGCCAGGGCGCTGCCCTGGACCCGCCAAGGGGCGGTCGCCCCTTGGAACCCGGTTTGCGCCCTTAGCGGCAAACGCTCTCCAAGGAGAACCATCATGAAGCTGCGCCGCCTCGGCGACTCCGATCTCAACGTTTCCGAAATCTCGTTCGGAACCTGGCTCACCACCTCGGGCGGGGTGGAGCGCGACCGCGCCGTCGCCTGCGTGCACCGCGCCTTCGACGTCGGCATCAACTTCATCGACACCGCCAACGTCTATGGCCGCGGCGCCTCCGAGACGGTGCTCGGGGAAGCGCTCCGCGGCATGCGGCGCGACGATTACGTGCTCGCCACCAAGGTCTATTTCCCGATGAGCGACACCGACCGCGGCCTGTCGCGCGCCCAGATCCTCAAGCAGATCGACGACTCCCTCAGCCGCCTGCGCACCGACCATGTCGACCTCTACCAGTGCCATCGCTACGACGAGGACACGCCGCTCGAGGAGACCATGCAGGCGCTGACCGACATCGTCCGTGCCGGCAAGGCCCGCTACCTCGGCTTCTCCGAGTGGCCGGTCGACCGGGTCGAGGCGGCCGCCGCGCTGCCGGACGTCGAACGCTTCGTTTCCAGCCAGCCGCAATACTCGATGCTGTGGCGCAAGCCGGAGGAGGCGCTGATCCCGCTCTGCGCCCGCACCGGCATCTCGCAGATCGTCTGGTCGCCGCTCGCCCAGGGCGTGCTGACCGGCAAGTACAAGCCCGGCGCCGACATCCCCGCCGACAGCCGCGCCGCCCAGGACAGCATGAACATGCATTTCCGGCGGCAGTGGCTCGAGCGGCCGGTGCTCGAGGCGGTGGAGAAGATGGAGGTGATCGCGAAAAGGGCGGAGATGTCGCTCACGCAGTTCGCGTTGGCCTGGGTGCTGCGGGAGCCGAACGTGGCGTCGGCGATCATCGGCGCGTCAAGGCCGGAGCAGGTGGAGGAAAACGCCGCGGTGTCGGGGCGCGACGTGCCGGCGGCGCTGTTCGCCGAGGCGGAAGCGTTGCTGGCAACCTTCGTCTAAGACCAGGGGCGCACCCTTGGATCCCGGGGTCTGGGGAC
>CAXUBM010000207.1:1772-3631 GCA_964249235.1 uncultured Acetobacteraceae bacterium
TTATCGAGCCGCTCGAAATTGGCCTCCGCCGCCGCGCTTGGCTTGTGCCAACCCGCGACCGCGCAATGCCGGGCCGTCTTCGCATCGTACTAAGGCCAGGGGCGTACTCTTGGATCCCGGGGTCTGGGGACCAGTCCCCAGCGGGGTCCAGGGGCAGAGCCCCTGGCCTTCATAGGAACGGCAGATAGCGGAACGAAAGCAGGATGGTGTTCTCGTCGGTCTTCGGCGTGACCTCGGTTCGCACCGCCGTGGCGGACACCGAGGTGCCTTGGAAGGCCGTTCGCCGCACGTATTCCCAAGACGGTCCGAACTCGAGCGTGCCGTAGGGCCCGTGCAGGAAGCGCCACCAGCCGCCGAGCACCGTCTCGACCAGGCCCCTCGTCTGCCCCGAGCACGCCGCGGTGGAACCCTCGGTGTTGCAGCCCGTGTCGATGAAGGCGCCGTTGCCGTAGCCGAAGGCCTCATTGATCCCGCCGACGCGATCGTCGAACGAGCGCTTCTGCTCCTGCTCGGTTCCGGCATAGGCGTAGAGGTCGACCGTCCGGCTCGGATGGCCGACCAAACCCACGAACGCCTGGACCTCCGGGATCGGGATCGGCGTTCCGTTCGCGCCGATCGTCGCGTCGGGCAGCTGCCCCGGTCCATACCGGCCGAGACCCTGGCCCGCCAGGATCTGCGCCTGGAAGACCAGCTTGGGGCCGATCAAGGGCAGGAGCATGGCGGCACCGCCGCCGCCGGCGACCGCGGTGCGGTTGCGGCCCGAGTTGATGGGGGTGGTGAGCGTTTCGCGGGTGTTGAGGAAGCGGGCGATCCCGTAGGCTTCGTAGTGGCCGAACGACGGATCGACCGCCAGCTTGGCGATGACGTCGGGCGCGATGTCGTCGGCGTAGTTGGCGTTCGGGTTCAGCAGCGAGCCGCCGGGGTTGGTGAAGTTGTCGGTGCCGCCCACCACGCCGCCGACGTTGTTGGCGCCGGCGACGTTCTGGGTGGTGACCGAGTAGAGCGTTTCCGGCTCCTCGAACGACAGCCCCAGCCAGACGCGCCGGTTGAAGTCCTTGACGAAGCGGAGCTGCCACTGCCGCGTGTACCAGTCGCCGACGACGAGGTTGCCGTCGGGGACGAGGGCCAACGCCTCCTGGCGTGGCGTGATGCCGACGCGGTCGGTGGTCAGCATCGACCAGGCCTGGCCGGCGAGGACGTGAAAACCCCAGTTGGCGTTGTCGTAGGTCGCGTAGGCTTGCCTGACCCGCAGCACGTAGGAGTTGCTCTCGTTCGAATTCGACGAGATGCCGGCGCCGCCGAAGTCGGTCTCGACGTAGCCGGCGACGTCCACCGCGTCGCTCGGCTTGCCCCTGATCAGCATCGACAGGCGCGTCGAGCGCGACGAGCCGCGGAACTCCGGCTCGTGGTAGGTCGGTGATTGCGGGTAGGGTGCCGCGTTGAAGTTCGAGGCGAAGTCGGCCACCTCGTTGCGCGTCCGCGTGATCGCCAGCGCCTCGATATACCCGCCCAGCGTGACGGACACGCCACCGACCCGGAACGTGCCGTAGGGTCCCAGCGCGGAGGCCTGCTGCTCGCCCCCCGTCTGCGCCCGGTGCGGACCGAGCCCGTTCGGCGGCAGGTTCTCGGCGGAGAAGGTCCCGGGCGACCGCGTATTGGAGGACGGGCCGAGCAGCCCGGTCGAGCCGCCGGCGAAACTCTGGCCGCCCGCGTTCGCCACGGCACGGGCGTTGGCGTCGCGCGCCTCGGCCCGTGCCTGCCGCGCCTCGTCGAGGAGCTTCGCCGTCTCCGCCCGTCGCGGCCCCACCCCCCCCCCGCCGCGGTAGAGTTACGCCCCCCACGGCAAGAAGTGACGCGGG
>CAXUBM010000207.1:3641-4133 GCA_964249235.1 uncultured Acetobacteraceae bacterium
CTCGCCACGCCGGACGCGTTCGAGTTCCGCCCGCAAGGCATCGATCTGACGCTGGATCGAGGCGATCTGCGCCTGCTGTGCGACGGCCGGCCGGAACGGGGCGCCGACGACCGAGGCGGCGGTTCCGAGGGCGAGAACCTTGCGCGACAGGAGCATCACGAAAAGCCGATCTATTCGGACGGATATATCGGCTGGGCCGCGTCGTCCGGTCGATGGGCTTTGCGTGCCGCCGTGTCATCCCGCGTCGGGCTGTGGCCCGTCGGCCACGGCGCGCGTCGCGCGGCGGGCGGACCACGTCAAGTGCGGGGTGCGGTGTTACCGCACCCTCTCCACGCCGCGCGCCGCCTCGTCCAGGACGGACGCGACGGCGTCCGCCTGCTCGGCGCCGAGCGATCCTTGCGAGAGGCGCATCCGCAGCGCCAGCTTGAGGTTCTCCATCGCGCGCAGCACCTGCGGCGCCGGGCCGCCGCCGTGCACCCGTCCGGCCTCGTC
>CAXUBM010000207.1:4143-4375 GCA_964249235.1 uncultured Acetobacteraceae bacterium
CAGGCGACGCGCGAGCAGCGGCTCGAGCGTCGCCTGGTTCGCCTGCAGGAACGTCCGGCCCTCGTCCGTGATCGCGTGCAGCTTGCGCCCGCCTTCGCCGGCGGCGTCGACGCTGACGTAGCCGAGCTCCTCCAGCAAGGTCAGCGTCGGATAGATCACCCCCGGGCTCGGCGAGTAGCTGCCGCCGACCCGCTCCTCGACCGCCTTGATGATCTCGTAACCGTGCCGCGGC
>CAXUBM010000208.1:0-1184 GCA_964249235.1 uncultured Acetobacteraceae bacterium
GAGCAACTGATTCGTAATCAGTAGGTCCTCGGTTCAAATCCGAGTGTCGGCACCATTTTCGTCAATGGGTTAGGGGCATCTACGACGCTTGGCAGCGTTGGCGTTTGCGCCAGGGGCTTCAAAACGATGACATCGCCTGTACGGGCGGTGGCTCGCTCGGGGATCTCGCCCGCATTGGGCAGCTCATGAAGGAGCCGCCAAGCTGGGGCGATCACCTAGACAGAATGGCGCATGCGGGTTGATAGCTGTAGTCAGCAACCCATCAACAGGCTTGAGCGATGACCGGAAATCCAGCCCGCTTGCGATCGTTGACCAGGCTTGTTTTCGCGATTGCAGGTCTTGGATGCGTTTTGTCCACGTCGGCGTGTGTGACTGGAAGCGCCGGTCCATCAAGCGAATACTTTCAACCCGGTGTGTCGACGCAGGCTGTGGGTGACCCCGGTCAAAACGCGCCGTAGCCCTCAAGCCTGGCGGCGATTAGTCATCTCGCGCACCAGCCAGACTCGTTGCCCTCTTACTGGTCCGCCTCGGACGAACGTGTCGGCTCTGCGGCCTAGAAAAACCTGCATCGGCTTGCCCCCCCCAAGGTACAGCTTCATCGGAGCGTCTGAACCCCGCGCCATCCAAGGTCGCATCGCCGCTGCCAAGCTGGCGAGCGCTCTTCTGTTCTCGAATGCCCAAGCGGATGAGATACACGATGCCGAGAGGGGTTGGTGCGCTGCAAAATAGCACTGGCGCCGTGGGGCGGACGACGATAGAAGACAAGATGTAGCGCCGGTTCTACCGCGCTACATCTTGGACGTTTCCTCCCTAAACTTGGCGGCGTTTCGGCGCCGCTTTTTTTTGCTCTATATCGATACTGACATGGCTTGGCGAGCCCCCACGGGATGGAGGCCCTACTCAATCTCGGCCAAAAAGAAGAGCGCCCGAGCTCAGCCGAGCGCTCTGAGTTTCCGGGAGACGTCACCACACGGCACCGTGTAGCCGCTGATCAACTTGCATGAAGCGTGCCGACAGTCTGAGGCCTTCATCTGTCCGACTTCGGCACCTCCTGCTCCACTAGCATCGGCTCCGGAGGCTTGCTGGGCGACGGATCGTCCTAGGGTCCTTGAAGGACGGGAGGTGGGAGCTGGAATGGGCGTATCGATGGCAGCTCGCCTTTCCAGCGCAGCGACCACGTCGGC
>CAXUBM010000208.1:1284-4360 GCA_964249235.1 uncultured Acetobacteraceae bacterium
GTCGGCTTGGCGCGCGGTGCCTGCCACCCGGGCAGTGCTGCCTCATCGAGCCAGGACGTCAGGTCGCCGCGCCGGAGGAGTCCGCTTCACCCGGGCCAGTTTGTGTCTCGACAACGCGCTTTCGAGATGCGGTGACGGCGGGCAGCATGGCGCTTGAACGGCATACGGGCGGAGTAGCCGTCCCCGCATTCCAAGATCACTCGGCACCTCGAAGCACCAAAGCCCCGTCTACGGCAAACGATGTTTCGCGGGTTTGTCGGAGCATGCATGCAAGCTCGAATGGAGCCGAGAAGGAACAGTAAGAAGCTTTAGTATGGCACGCGATCGGCCTTGGTCTTGTACTTCTCCCAGACCTCGACGGCCTCCGCCCGCATGATCTGCTCGGCCGGGATGGAGCGCTCGGCCACCGGCTTCTTCAACTCGCCGTAGATCATCGAGTCGTCGAAGTCGCCATACTCGAACGCATCCTCGCAGGTCGCCGCGTAGAAAATTCTCTTAATCCCGGCCCAATACGCTGCGGCCGCGCACATTGGGCAAGGCTCCGCGCTCGTGTACAGGGTCGCGTTCGTCAGCTTGAACGACCCCACCTTCGAACAGGCTTTCCGGATGGCCTCAATTTCGCCGTGCCAGGTCGGGTCGTTCTCGGCCACCACTCGGTTGGCGCCTTCACCGATGATCTCTCCATCCTGGACGATCACGGTTCCGAACACCCCACCCGCGCTGTCAACCAGCGACGTCTTCTCGGAAAGAGCGATCGCGCGCTTCATGAACCGTCTGTCTTCCTCGGTCATCTACGTTCCTCCATCCATGAGTTATCAGAGCAATTGCCGAAAAAGGACGATCTCGGCCCCGTAAAGGGACAACATGGTCCCAGCCCCGACAATCTCCGCGCGTCTTCGATTGGCCGGCGCAGGCTGCAGCCACCAGCCCAGGCCACGGATGGCGAGTGGCGCCAATGGCCAAGACACAAGCGAGACGCTGATCGCGTTTCCGACGAACGTAGCGACAGCCGCGTTGGTGGAACCGAGCAGGGGAGTGAGATACCGCAACTCCAACATCACGATCGGGAAGAGCACCAGCAGAACAATCGCTGTCTGCTTCCACGCCGGCGGCGGTTTGGCCGTTGTCGCATTTTGGGGAAACCAGGCGGCGAAGGAGGACGGGAGCCGATGGCTCGCCCAGGACTCGACGAACAACTCCGAACGACGGACCAAGTCACGCCTGATATCGGACCTCAACCAGGCGTCCAGATGCTCCGTCGAAGCGAACCGAACTAGCGTCGTCCAGAAAGACTGAGCTATGGACGCCGGAGATTGCACGTAAGTTCCCATGTAGCCGGGAAAGCGCGCTTGCGCTTCCTGGATGGCGAGGCACCAGTCGCGGTATCTGGCTTCGTGCCCCGGCTTCACCGTCGTCGTGATAACTTCCGTCACGCTGCTGCTGACCGGCGTAAAGTCGGATCCGAAATCCTCACCGACGGAGTTCTCGCGGAATGCAGCGGACTCTTCCATGAGCTGCTGCCGTTCGCTGGATCGACACCAGCGGTCCATCTGTTCGGCGGAGCGGAACTGCTGCACGACGCTCCACTCGGCAGCGCCGGCGTAACGCGGCAAGATATCGACGCTCAAAAAGCCGGTGAAGCCGGAAATGACGTTCGTAAACCGGGCCTGCCAAGAACTAAAATGCTCCTCGTCACCGGCATGCAAGCGGATGCTAAGCGTTGCCGCGACATGAGCCGGTAAGAGCGCTGAGACGGGCAAACTGCGTCGACCTCTGTGACAGACCTGTCGTTATGACGGCAACACGAAACCACGAACGAGAAATGCTAACGCCGAGCGAACAGGTTGTCAGCAACTTTCGTTGCTTCCTTGTAATGCGCAGTCGCCCTGGCCAACAGCGGATCAATTCGGATCTGGCGATCGAATGGTGCCATCCTTGCGATTGGCAGGCTCACTTGCCCTGCGGCAAGTCGAGGCATTTAGCCGCAGTGTGCAGCGCCTGCTCGAGGGGCGCCGTACTCGCCCGATCTCAACTAAGCCAGAGGCCGTTCGCCAAAGCGGGAAGCAATCCTGCGAAAAGGCGCTGCACCACCCTCGACGACCCCTTGAACGACGTCCGCGACCCATTCGGACGGAGAGTCGCTTGCTACAACGTTCCATCATTGTCCACCGTATTGGTCGCGCTGCAATCCACGCTCTCGGCGCTAAACGAACTCAAAGTTCACGCTAGTTGATGAGCTGTCGTCGGTCTTGTTGGACAGTCGGTGGTCGGGGGCTGTTTGGTCATCGCGCTGCCGATCCGGGACGTTCCGCTGGTCGGCCCCGTCAACGGATACAGCACTCCTCGGGTGCATCGCGTTGTCGGCAACATTCTATAGACGACATCGTCAGCCGCGATCATCGCGCGAAACGGGCTCTTCGCGGACCTAGGCGCGCGAACCTCGGTTATTCGGGAGTAGCGTGGTCCGGGCGAACTCCCGGACCACAGGCCTCAGGCGCTGTCCGGCCCTGCTTCCGCCTCGTGCTTCGGCGCCGTCGGCAGCTCGACGGACTCGAGCAGATCCGCCCGGTTGCGCCGCGGCGAGTTGATCGGCCTTGTCGTCGAGCATGACGGGCGACTCTATCCAGTCCGCAGGCTGATCCGACACCTCCCCGCTGCTTATCTGGCGGACGTAGCGGAGGCCGCTCCGCAGTCGCCGCAAGCCGCGTGGGACTTCGTGTGCCGCCGCTGGCTTTCTCTCGCCGCTTCAATCGCTGCAAGTCTTACCCCGGTGGACGAACGCTCGGCATAAGTTTGGAGGACGAACTCGCAACTGACAGCGTGATGGCCTTTGCCGGGCTCGACGGTCCGCTTCGCGACAACGCCGCAGAGATGGACGCCATGCACCGGCGGGTGGCCGCTCTCCGACGTCGGATCAACGCCGGCACCTTCAGCTGGCGACCGGACGTCCGGGGGAGTTTCCGCCTCGCGTGCCGGGTTCGGGAGGTCGCAACTGGTCGTCAGCCGACTTGCTGGAGCAGAGTGACTACCGCGTCCTCGCGGGAGTGCGCCGGTGCTCAGCCGTGGAGAATGCCGC
>CAXUBM010000209.1:0-4357 GCA_964249235.1 uncultured Acetobacteraceae bacterium
GGTGGTTCCCCAGTAGCCGAGCCAGGTGGCCTGCACCGGCGCCGCCCTGCGCGCCTGGCGTTTCGACCGCTACCGCACCCGCGACAAGGACGAGGACAAGCACCGCCTTGCCCGTCTGACCATCCTCGCCCGCGAGCCCGACCACGCCCGCTCCGCCTGGAAGTCCGCCCGCGCGGTCGTCGAGGGCGTCTTCGTCACCCGCGACCTCGTCAGCGAGCCCGCCAACATCCTCACCCCCGCCCGCTTCGCCGAACGCTGCGAGGAACTCGCCGGCCACGGCCTCGAGGTCGAGATCCTCGGCCGCAAGGAGATGGAGAAGCTCGGCTTCGGCGCCCTGCTCGGCGTCGCCCAGGGCAGCGAGAACAAGCCCCGCACCGTGATCATGCGCTACCAGGGCGGCCCCGAGGGCGAGGCGCCGATCGTCTTCGTCGGCAAGGGGGTCACGTTCGACTCCGGCGGCATCTCGATCAAGCCCGCCGCCGGCATGGAAGAGATGAAGTGGGACATGGCCGGCGCCGGCACCGTCACCGGCCTGATGGCGGCACTCGCCGGCCGCCGCGCCCGCGTCAACGCGGTCGGGCTGCTCGGCCTGGTCGAGAACATGCTCGGCGGCGACGCCCAGCGCCCCGGCGACATCGTTCGCAGCGCCTCGGGTCAGACGATCGAGGTCGTCAACACCGACGCCGAGGGCCGCCTCGTGCTGGCCGACATCCTGTGGTACGCACAGGAGCGCTTCCACCCGCGCGCCATCGTCGACCTCGCCACCCTGACCGGCGCCATCGTCACCAGCCTCGGCCACGAATTCGCCGGCCTGTTCAGCAACGACGACGAATTGGCGACGAGGCTGGCCGCCGCCGGCCGCGCGGTCGGCGAGAAAGTCTGGCGCATGCCGCTCGACGACGCCTTCGACAAGCAGCTCGACACCGCCGCCGCCGACATGAAGAACATCGGCGGCCGCCCGGGCGGCGCCATCACCGCGGCCCACTTCCTCAAGCGGTTCGTGGGCGCCGTTCCCTGGGCCCATCTCGACATCGCCGGCACCGCATGGTCGTCGAAGGACCAGCCCACGATCCCGAAAGGGGCAAGCGCATTCGGCGTGCGTCTTCTGGACCGCCTGGTCGCCGAGCACTACGAGGCGAATTGACCGCGATCGGCTTCTACCACCTGACGCGCCACAGCCAGGAGCGGGCCCTGGCACGCCTGCTCGGCCGCACGCTCGACTCCGGGCACCGCGCGGTCGTGCTGGTCCCCGACGAGGCCCGCCTGCGCGCGCTCGACGACGCGCTCTGGCAGCAGACCGAGGTCGAATGGCTGCCCCACGGCACCGCCAAGCTCGGCCACCCCGACCTGCAGCCGGTCTGGCTCACCCGAGACGACGATTTCGAGACCGGCGTTCCCAACGGCGGCGACTACCTGTTCATCCTCGGCGGCACCTGCCGCCATCTCGGCCGTTTCGCCCGCGCCTTCGACCTCTTCGACGGACGCGACGCGGACGCCGTCGCCGCCGCACGCCTGCGCTGGAAGGCGCTGCGCGCGGCGGGCCACGCACTCGCCTACTGGCGTCAGACCGATCGCGGCTGGGAGCGCGCCCCATGAACACCAATCTGTGGCTGCTGTTCGACATCGACGGCACCCTGACCGACACCGACCGGCTCCACTTCGACGCGTTTTCGGAACTGCTCCGTCCCTATGGTCGCGCGCTGACCCAGGATGCCTTCGAGGTCCGCATCGTCGGCCAGCCCAACGACGCCATCATGCGCTGGCTGTTTCCCGAGCTCGACGAGCCGGCACAGGCCGCGCTCGCCGACCGCAAGGAGGCGCTGTTCCGCCAATCCGTCCAGTCGCTGCGGCCAACGGGCGGCCTGCGCGACGTGCTCGCCTGGGCAGACGAGGAGGAGATCCAGATCGGCGTCGTCACCAACGCGCCGCGCGCCAACGGCGAAATGATGCTGCAGGGCCTCGGCCTGGCCCACCTGCTGCCCCGGCTGGTGATCGGCGTCGAGCTCGAGCGCCCCAAGCCCGATCCGCTGCCCTACCTGACCGGCTTGGCGCTGATCGGCGGCCGCGCCGAGCGCACGGTCGCCTTCGAGGATTCGATCGCCGGCGTGACCTCGGCCGCGCGCGCCGGGCTCCACACCGTCGGCATCGCGACCGGCGAGCGCGCCGGCCATCTGCGGCAGGCGGGCGCGCACCGCACGGTGGCGGATTTCACCGACCCGGAACTATGGCATCTCCTGCGCGCCGCTGCCGCCGGCGACGCCTTCCCCCGGTCCGCCTGATGGACACCGACGAGGTCGGCCGGCTCGCCTCGACCCCGACGCGCCCCCCCGGCACTCGACTTTTGCCGGGGATGTCCTAATCAGCCCCGAACCAACCTGGCCGATGTGGAGGTCGCCGGATGCTCTCCGCTCGCCAGCACGCGCAGTCCGCCTTCCTGATCCGCTGCTCGAACGGCGAGCTCGTCGTCTCGATCCACGACGACACGGGTCGACTGGTGGGACGCCAGCCGAGCCCGACGGAAACGGCGTCGCACGTCATCCTCGTCCAGCCGTCGCACCACGACCACCTGGGCTTCATCGTCCGGTCACACTTTCCGACCAGCTCGATACGGATCGGTCACGATCTCGACGAGAAGCCGGTGCTGTCCGTCATCGTCGAGCGGCAGTCGGGCCCGAATCAGGCGGCGCTCCGGCTGCCGACTTCGGACCTCTACGTCTGCGCCGTTCCCGCGGAGATCTCCGCCGACGCCGATCTATGCGCCAACCGGCGGGAAGCGGGAAGATGGGAAACCTTCGAGCTGGTCGAGGTGCCTCTCGAGCGGCTGCCCTCCGAGACGCGGACGTTGATGGACGCCATCGACGCCGGGCTGTCGACCCGGTTGTCGGCGGACACCGCCAGGACATGGCTGCTCGAGACGGGCAGCGAACTCCTGCGGTGCTGCGCCGTCGCCGTGCTGCGCGCGCTGCCGCCGCGCGAATGGCGGCGCCTGGCCGGCTGGCTGCTCGAGGACGACCTGCTGCTCGACGGGCTCGCACCGGCGCTGGCGAGCGACATCTGGCTCCGGCGCATCGTCGAACTGCGCCACTGGAACATCCATCGCGCGCCGCTCTCGCACCTGTCCCTCGACCAGAGCTGGGATCGCTGCGCGACCGAGTTCGGCTGGGAGCGCAACGTCGCCTTCAACGAAATCCTGTTCGGCTTGATGCGCGAGCATGTCCAGCCGCGTCGCTCGATCTGCGTGCTGACCACGGCGCGCAACGAAGGGCTCTACCTGCTGGAATGGATGGCCCATCACCGAGCACTCGGCATCGAGCATTTCTTCGTCTACTCGAACCAGAACAACGACGGTTCGGATCTCCTCCTCGATCGCCTCGCCAGCCTCGGGCTGATCACCTGGGTGACGAACGAGCTCGGTCCCGGTGTCAACGTCCAGACCCGCGCCTACACGCATTGCCTGTCGCACCTGCCGCAGCCGCTTGATTACCGCTGGACCGTGCTGATCGACCTCGACGAGTTCGTCACCCTCAATCCGCGGCGCTACGGCCGCCTTGGCGAGTTCCTCGCCCTGCAGGAACTCAGGGGCGCGGACGCGGTGTCGATGCACTGGTCGATGCTGGCGCCGAGCGGCCAGGCGCGCTGGTCGCCCGCACCCATGCTGGAACGTTTCACCCATCGGGAGCCCTGGGAGAACCGCCACGTCAAGACGGTCTTCATCACCAACCGGCACGTCGGCTCTCACCCGCACAATCCGATCCCGAGCTACCGGCTCGCCCACGTCTACCTCAACGGCACCGGGCGCCCGCACCACACGGGTTCGTCGGATCACGAGCCTCACGAAGGCGACCCGGATTTCGACCACGTCTGGATCTCGCATTACTTCTACAAATCCCTCGACGAGTGGATCTGGAAAGTCTCGCGCGGCTTTCACGCCAGGCTGGAGCTCGACTTCGATGTGGGTCGGCTCGAGCCTTTCTTCGCCTGGTTCGAGCCCGGCGCCTGCGAGCCCGACCGGCGCGCGCTCCACCACCTCGACGCCCTGCGGACCGAGCTGGACGGGCTTCGCCGTCGGCCGGGCCTGCGGGAGGCGGAAGAGACGGTGCGGCGCGAGTTCCTCGAGCGCAGCGCCGGCCTGAAACGGGAGATCGGCGCCAGGCTCAGGCGGGCGGGCGGGCTCGCGGCGCCGGTCCGCGCCAAGGCGATCGCCTTGCTCAGGGACGGCGAGCGCGCACCGGCCGGCCGCAGAGACGTCGAACTCTGACCTCTGACCTCACGCCCGCCGCCTCCGCCCCGCCACCCGGGTCGCCAGCACGATCGCGGCCACCCGGCCCCACGCGCCCGCCCCGCTCCCTGCCCCGCG
>CAXUBM010000210.1:0-3772 GCA_964249235.1 uncultured Acetobacteraceae bacterium
GCGCAGGATGGCGACGCGGGCGCGGCGCTGGTCCGGCCCGCCCGCGCGCGCGCACTCGCGCACCCAGTCCGGCGACAGGAAGGGGCTGGTCTGGCCGATCAGCCGGCGCAGCTCCGCCCAGCGCGCCGCGTCGGCGTCGCAGAGCTCGGCGGGCCTGACGACCTCTATGTCCATGCACCGCTGTCCTCACGCAGGCCGAGGAGCCTAGCCCAGGAGGGTTACGCCGCCGTTGATGCGCCGCGGCGTCGCGGAAGGGTGTCGCGTCCTTCGAGACGCCCCTTCCAGAGGCTCCACGCGGCGCGAGGCTGCGCGCGAGGTCCTGCACGCGCCCGATGCGTCGCCGTTTCAGCGGCCCTGAATGTCGCGTTCCGGGCGGCAGGCCGGCGCCGGCTCTGGGGTGCGAAGCGCCGTGAGCCCTCGCATCGTCCTGTCCGGGCGCCTACGTCGGGACCATGAGCGCGAAACTCTCGGACGTGATCGAAGGCGCCGCTGGAGCCGTCCTGTCGCCGATCATCTCAGGCATCGCCGCCTTCAACCGCTGGCGGCTGCCGCCCCGGGACGCGCCACATCCGTTCCTGACCGGCGTCCACACGCCCATGGCCGAGGAGCTGACGCTCTACGACCTCCCGGTGGAGGGCGTACTCCCGCGCGAGTTGGACGGCCGCTACGTGCGTATCGGGCCCAACGCGGCTGCGCCGGACCCGCGCACCTACCACTTCTTCGTCGGCGACGGCATGTTGCACGGGGTGCGCATACGCGACGGACGCGCGCTCTGGTATCGCAACCGCTGGATCCGCTCCAACGAGGTCGCCAAGGCGCGAGGTCTGCCCGCCGCACCGGGACCGCGCCACATCTTCGACACCGTGAACACCAGCGTCCTGGATCACGCCGGCGCGGGCTGGGCGCTCGTCGAGGCGGGCAGCACCCCGGTACGCTTCGCCGAGGAGCTGGACGATCAGCGCTACGAAGACTTCGGCGGCACGCTTCCGGGGTCCTTCAGCGCCCATCCGCGACGCGATCCCGCGACCGGTGAGCTCCACGCCTTGTGCTACGAGGCCAACGACCTCAAGCGCGTACGCTACAACATCGTCGACGCGGGCGGCCGGGTGCGCCGCTCGGTCACGATCCCGGTGGAGCATGGCCCGCTCATCCACGACTGCGCCATCACAGACCGCTATGTCGTCATCCTGGACCTGCCGCTGACCCTGTCGCTCGGCGTCGTCATGGCGGGCCATGGCTTCCCGTACCGATGGAACGACCGCCATCCGGCGCGGGTCGGCCTGCTGCCGCGGGACGGCGAGGCAGACGAAATCCTGTGGCTGCCGCTCGACCCATGCTTCGTGTTCCACACCGCCAACGCTTACGATCTTCCCGACGGCCGCGTGGCGCTCGACGTGATCGCCTACGACCGCATGTTCGCCGCCGACAACCTGGCCCCCGACGAGGCGCCGCGCGGCTTCGAACGCTGGCTGATCGACCCGCAGGCCGGGACCGTCGCCCGGACGACCCTGGACGCCACGCCCCAGGAGCTGCCTGTCATCGACGACCGACGCAGGGGCCAGCCCTACCGGTACGCCTACGCCCTCGGCCTGCCGTCGCAGGCGTCCGACAGCCTGGTCGGCGAGGCGCCGCTGATCAAACACGATCTCGAGCGACAGGTGCGAGCGGTCCACGGCTTCGGCCCCGGACGCATTGCGGGCGAGTTCGTGTTCGTGCCGCGCTCGACCGACGGCGCGGAGGACGATGGATGGCTGATGGGCTTTGTCACCGAAGCCGAGGGCGCCGGCACAGCGCTCGAGGTCCTTGACGCCCAGAACCTCGCAGCCGCGCCGGTCGCGATCGTGCGCCTGCCCCACCGCATACCGCCCGGCATCCACGGCGCTTGGCTCCCGGCGCACTAGCCGACGGCGAGGTTTGCGACCTATCGCAGTAACCGTGCGCATCTCTGGCCACCGTGACGGCCGGCACAAAACCTGGTGATGGTTGGTAAAACCAGGCGTGAATTGACGCCATGGGGGCTCATCGCCGATCGATGGGCTTGGACGCGCCCTCCGCGACGCTTCAGCCGGAACGGATCAGACCCATGGTGATCGAGAAGACGGCCTACGGGCTCCCGAAGGTGGAATCCGAAGCGCTGCTGTCGAACGTCGGGCCCGGCACGCCCTGCGGGGAGATGTTGCGCCGGTACTGGCAGCCGGTGGCGGCTTGCGAGACGGTGACGAGCCGGCCCAGCCAGGTCCGCATCCTGTGCGAGGACCTCATCCTGTTCCGCGACGGCTCCGGACGCCCGGGGCTGCTCTATCCGCACTGCATCCATCGCGGCACGTCGCTGTTCTGGGGCCACGTGGAGGAGGACGGGATCCGGTGCTGCTATCACGGCTGGAAGTTCGACGTCCAAGGCAACTGCCTCCAGCAGCCCTGCGAGCCGCACGGCGGCGTCAATCGCGCGGCGCACCGCCAGCCCTGGTACCCCGTGGAGGAGCGCTACGGGCTCGTATGGGCCTACATGGGACCGCCCGACAAGATGCCGCTGCTGCCCCGCTTCGAGCACATGGAGCCTCTGGCTGAAGGAGAGTTCTACTTCGTCCTGGACAACAGCATACTGTCGCACGCGGACCTGAATGGGCCGCCGGTGGTGCCCTACTCCTGGCTGAACATCAACGAAAACACGATGGATCCCTTTCACGTCTATATCCTGCACGCGAACTTCGGGACGACGCACTTCATGCCCGACTTCGCCATCATGCCCCGGGTGACGTGGGACGAGATCGACGTCGGCACGATCTATACGGCGTGCCGGACCCTGCCGGACGGCCGCGAGATGAAGCGGGTCGTGACCTGGGTGGCCCCTAACATGGCCGTCATCCCGGGCGCCGAGGCGGGTCGCTGCGACGCGCTGGCCATCTTCACGGCCGTGGACAACGGCCAGACGCGGACGTTCGTGACCAAGCGCGCCCCGGCGGGCTTCACGGCCAAGGACGTCTTCGAGGGCAAGGGCTTTGCGACGACCAAGCCCTGGACGCAGATGACGGTGGAAGAACGCCAGGACGCGCCGAACGACTACGAAGCCCAGGCCAGCCAGGGGCCGAACGGCATGCCGAGCAGCTCGAACGAACACCTCGTGCGCTCCGACATCGGCGTCGGCATCCAGCGCAGGGTCCTGCGCCGCGAGATCAGGAAGGTCGGCGAGGGCCAGGATCCGATCAACGTCGCGTTCCGTCCCGGCGAGGAGATGATCGCCGCCCCGTCAGGCAACTTCTTCACCAAGGCCAGCGTGGAGGCCTAGCCCGGCCGCCGTCCCGCGGGGGCTCAGGCCCGAAGGCGCTCGTCCTGCTGCTCTGCGACGCGACCGAGAACGGAGCGGAGGTAGGCGTGCGCGGGATCCGCGTCGTTACGCTGGTGCCAGCGCAGCTCTCCACACAGGCGTTCGAGCGGGATCGGGCATTCGTGGACGCGCAGGCCGAGGGCGTCTGCGAAGACCCGCGCGACCCGCCTCGGGACGGTCGCCACCAGCCCGGTCCCGGGCAGGGTCAAGGTCATGACGGCGTAGCCCGGCGCGACGGCGGCGACGCGGGGCGCGATCCCCAGCTTCTCCCACCCACGCTCCACCTGCATCCTGATCTCAGGCGTCGGCCGCACGACGCAGTGGGGCAGCCGTTCGTAGCGCTCCGCGGTCAACGCCCCTTGCAGGTCCGAAGACGTCCGATCGACCAGGCAGACGAAGTCGTCCTGCAGGAGCAGGTGGCGCCGGATCCTGTCGCCGCACTCACCC
>CAXUBM010000210.1:3782-4318 GCA_964249235.1 uncultured Acetobacteraceae bacterium
CACCCTCGGCCTGGCGGACCTTGGCGTCCTCTATCGCCAGGAGGTCGATGTCGCCGCGTTCCAGAGCGGCCGTGTCGAATGGGGTCGGGACCTGCACCTGGACACTGACCAGCGGCGCCTCGGCCGCAAGCGTCCGCAAGGCCTGGGGCAGCAGGGTGAAGGAGTGGTAGTGCGGCATCGCCACGCGGAAGGTCCGCGCCGTCGTGGCGGGATCGAAGCTCGGCCGCTGGCTCAAGGCGCCCTCGAGCTGGAGCAGCGCCTCGCGCAGCGGCTCCAGCAGCGACGCGGCGAACGGGCTCAGCTGCATGCCGTGGCCAGCGGGTGGAGACGGCGGCGAACGCGCCTGCAGCGAGGCGGGGTCGGTGACCACGGTGAAGTCGTAGAAGTGCACGTGGGTGTCGATCAGGCCGGGCATGAGCCAGCCCTCGGCGGCGTCCACCTCCCGCCGCCCGGTCAGCGGCCCTTCGGAGACCGCCGCGATCTCGCCGCCGCGCAGGCCCACGCGCCCGAGGCCCGCTTCATCATGGCCAGCACCG
>CAXUBM010000211.1:0-4289 GCA_964249235.1 uncultured Acetobacteraceae bacterium
CCCCGCCAGGGGCCGCGCCCCCGGGCCCGCCCTCGATTTTGGCGACTGCTTCGCCCACGCCCTCGCCAAAGCGACCGGCGAGCCTCTGCCCTTCAAGGGCGACGGCTTCTCCCGAACCGACGTCGGACGGGCCGTCTGACCACCCGCTCAGTCCATCACCGCCAGCATCTCGCGAAACAGGACCAGGTCCTCGCGCGCATCGGCCAGCGACGTCTTCGGCGTCCTCCGCTCCGACACGTTGCGGTGAAACGCCCGCCATTCCAGACCGAACGAGTCATACCGGCTCGCGAACCGCTCGGTCCGCGACAGCCCCGCCTCCCCGTGCCCGCCCAGGATCGACAACGTCGCCGGCAGGTGGCGGACATACGGGGTGTCGTAATCCACCCTGATCACCTCGACATCCGTATAGACTTCCAGATACGCATCGAAGCGAGCCAGCCTGTCGATCGCCGTCTCGTAGTGGCAGACGAAGTGCCCGTAATCGAGCACGGCCGTGATCACCGTCCCGCCGCGCCGTTGCGTCGCGCACAGCACCCGCTCGGGCCGCCCCGCCAGCTCCCGCATCGCCGAGATGTCGTGGCTGCCCAGCCCCAGCAGGATCTCGTACGCCTTCGCCCGCGGTCCCTCGCCGACGCCGATCGCCGCCTCCGTCGCCCGCGCCATCGCCGCCTTCGACCCCGCCAGAACCTCCGCCGGCACGTCCGTTCCCCTGATTACCGAGGACGTGCTGTCGATGATCAACCTGTTCGCACCGATCACGTCGTGCACCCGCAGCAGCGTGATCTCGGCGCGCCGCCCCGCCAACCGCTCCGTCGCCTCGACGAACGCGGGCGCATACCGCCGCATGAACCCCACCTGCACCACGACCCCATGCTCCGCCTCCGCCGCCTCGAGCCGGTCGGCCTCGTCGAGGTTGATGCAGACCGGCTTCTCCAGCAGCACGTGCTTGCCGGCCCGCATCGCGCCCAGCGCCGTCTGCGCATGATGCACGTGCGGGTTGGCGATCAGCACCGCATCCACCCGCCGATCGGCAACCAGCTCGCGCGCGTCGAGGAACTGCGCCGCTCCCGGCCACGCCGCACCCACCGCGCGCAGCACCGTCGGGCTCACGTCGCACAGCGCCGTCACCTCGAACAGCTCCGGCATGTCGCGCAACGTCGGCAGATGAATGATCTGCGCCACCTCGCCGCAGCCGATCACACCGATCTTGATCGTGCTCACGCGCCTACTCCCTCGCCCACGCCCCGGTCACCCCTTCACCCCGGCGCTCACCGCGCCGTAGGCGATGTATTTCTGCACCGCCAGGAACAGCACGAACGTCGGCACCAGCGTCACCGTCGCCGCCGCCATCAGGCTGCCCCAGTCGGTCGAATATTGCTGCATGAACATCGTGATCCCCACCGGCAGCGTCATCGCGCTGTCGTCCTTGAGAAACACGTTCGCCACGAAGAATTCGTTGTACGAGAACAGGAACGAGAAGATCGCGATCGCCGCCAGCCCGGCCTTGGACAGCGGCAGCACGATCCGCAGGAAGCTCCCGAACCGGCTGGAACCGTCCATCTGCGCCGCCTCCTCGAGCTCGTACGGAATGGTGTCGAAGAACGACCGCGCCATCCACGTCGCGAACGGCAGCTGGATCACCGTATAGACGATGATCACCGACAGCAGGCTGTTGATCAGCCCCAGCTGGCGGAAGATGATGAACAGCGGGATCAGCGCCAGGATGATCGGAAACATCTGCACCACGAACAGCAGCCGCGCATACGCTCCGAGGAACCGCCCCCTGAAGCGCGACAGCGCGTATCCGGCCAGCGTCGCCGCCGTCACGCTCGCCACGGTCGCCCCGCCCGACACCACGAAACTGTTCGCCAGATACGTCCAGAACGGCGTCCTGCTGCTCAGATAGACAAAGTTGGCCA
This sequence comes from uncultured Acetobacteraceae bacterium, assembly GCA_964249235.1. Classification (GTDB taxonomy): domain Bacteria; phylum Pseudomonadota; class Alphaproteobacteria; order Acetobacterales; family Acetobacteraceae; genus CAXTPV01. The sequence goes on from CAXUBM010000211.1 coordinate 1,920, forward strand.
GCGTCGGATGGTGCGGCACCAGGCTTCGCGAACTCATCAGCTGGCTGGTCGTCTGCAGCGAGTTCGCGATCAGCGACAGCACCGGGAAATTCACGATCAGCGTCAGCACCAGCAGCAGCGCGAACAGCCCCCACCGCCGGCGGCTCCTCATCGCGCCTGCTCCTCGCGCTGCGTGCGAAGCAGCACCACCACCAGCACCATCAGGATCAGCAGCGTGATGAACGACGTGGCCGAGCCCAGCCCGACATCGTCGCGCCCGAACGTGTAGCGGTAGGCCAGCAGCACTAGGTTCTCCGTCGCGTGCGCCGGCCCGCCCTGCGTCATCAGCCAGGGCGTATCGAAATCGTTGACGGTCCAGATCGTCATCAGCAGGCACAGCACGATCGACAGCCCGCTCAGCTGCGGCATCGTGATGTGGCGGAACACCCGCCACGACGACGCTCCATCCATCCTCGCCGCCTCGAACAGCGTCCGGTCTATTCCCTGCAGGCCCGCCAGCAGCGACAGCATCATGAACGGAAACGCCCGCCAGATCTTCACCGTGATCACCGACGCCACCGCCCACTGGTCGCTGCTCAGGAAATAGAACGGCCCCGCCCCGAACAGCCCGAACAGCTGGTTGAACACCGCATGCTCGTCGAGCAGCATCCACCGCCAGCTGACGATCGAGACCACCGACGGCACGATCCAGGGCAGCAGCAGCGCCACCCGAAAGAACCCCCGTCCCGGGACATCCATGTTCAGCAGCAGCGCGAACCCCATCCCCAGCCCGTAGCTGCCGGCGAGGTTGAACAGCGCGAAGACGAAGCTGAACCAGAGCGCGTTGTAGAACTCCGGCGACACCAGCAGCGCCTCGTAGTTCGCCAGCCCGACCATGTGTCCCGGCCGCAGCAGCGTCCCGTCGGTCAGCCCGTAACCGAACCCGATCACCATCGGATAGGCGATCGTGACCAGGATCAGCACCACCGACGGCAGCAGCAGCAGGAATGGCAGGCCGACGACGGGTCTGCGCCAAGCGCGCCTCGACCGCCGCGTCTGCGCACCGCGCGCCACCGCGGACACCTCCGACATCTCAGCGCGAAACGATCGAGACGAGGTGCGCGTTCGCTGCCTGCATGATCTCCGCCACCGGTTTGCCCTGCCAGAGCTGTTGCGCGAGCGTCTGGAACGTCCCCTCGCCCTCGACGTCGTTCAACGCCGGAAACACGCCCGGTGCGGCGGTGGCGATCGTCTTGCCGCTCGGTACGTAGGTCTCGATCACCGTCGCCAGCTCCGCGTTTTTTGTGAAATAGGGATCGGCCGCGATCGACGTCCGCACCGGCAGCGATCGCGTGTGTCCCGCGACCCAGAGCGGCTTCTCGTGCTGCGACCACCACTCGACGAACGTCGCCACCTGCGCCGGGTGCCGCGTCTGCTGATACGCCATGATGTTGTTGACCCAGTAGACGGTCCCTCGGTCGCCGTGCGGCCCCGCCGGCGGCGGCAGGATCCCGATCTTGGCCGCTTCCGTCCCCGCGTTGCCGATGATCCCCGGACTGTCCAGCAGGAACGCCGACTCGCCGCGGTAGAAGGCCGCCCTGGCGTCGTCGCTGGTGAAGCCCGCACTCGCCGGACTGACCGAGCCGTCATGCACGAGATCCGCCAGGAACTGGACCGCCTCCACGTTCCGCGCCGACATCAGGTCGGGCTTCATGTCGGGGGTGAACAAGGCGCCGCCATTGTTCAGGATCGTCGCGTAGATGTAGTGCGACCCGCTCGTGTCTCCCGACCCGATGATCCCGTATTTTCCTTTTCCGGTCGTCGCTTTCGCCGCCGCCCGCAGCCCGGCCCAGTCCTTCGGCAGCTCCTGCTTCGCGCCTGCCAGCAGATCCTTGCGGTAATACCAGACGCGGATGTCGATGGCCGTCGGCAACGCCACCGAATGACCCTGGTATCGGAGCGTGTCGACCGTGCGCGGCAGGAAATCCCGCAGCTGGCCGCTCGACTGCAGCTGCGCGACCACCCCGTCCAGCGGCAGGATCGCGCCTTGGCTGAAGAACTGCACCGCCTGGAAGCCCGCCCCCGTCGAGACGTCCGGCGCCGACCCGGCCCCGATCGCGGTCAGGAACGTTTGGTACCAGTTGCTCCAGGAGATCGACCGGTACTCGACCTCGATGTCCGGGTGCGCCGCGTTGAACGCGGCCACGATCCCTTTCGCCGTGTCGATATACTCGGGCGGTCCCCAGATCATGTCCCAGAACTTCAGTCGTGCCACCGGCGCGGCGCGCGCCGCGCGCGGCCACCGCGTCAGCGCCGCCGCCGTCGCGCCCCCGGCCCCGACCCGTCCCCCCCCGCAACGCCCGCGGGCGCTGATGGGTGCCCATAACGGGG